>JANODD010000158.1:0-40526 GCA_031412515.1 Planctomycetia bacterium
GCTCTTTGTAACTGCGAAGTGGCTAAGATCTTGGCAGGTTGCTTGCGAGGCATGCAGAGCACGGCTTCGACCAGCATGGCAATGATCATCGAGAATAAGAATAATCGCCAAACTTCACGTACGATGCCTGAAAGACTACCGGCAGAGTCGTTAACCCGGGAGAAATCGAGACCCGCAAACAATCGCTCAAGATCCTTGTCGCTAACCAAATCGCGTTGGTCTTCTGGTAGCGAGCGATTAATAGCGAACATGCGATCTTCGTTCTGATAAACGCCCGCTTGCCAAGGCATCTCTGTCGACAACAGTTGCTCATCGCCACCGAGCGTTGTTCGCACTCGCTTCCAGGATTCAGTCGGTTCATCGGCAGGACCAGCAATGCGGGCCGTGTTGTTGCCCAGTGCACTCAACCCCTGGTCGATGGCGCGTTGGATGACTGCGTAAAGCACAATGCCGTTGGCGGCCAACGTCGACGAATCACCACTTGGAGATGCTGCGCAAAAATAAACGCCACCTTTCTCGGTCGGTACTCGCAACAACAGGGAATCGCCGCCAGTTAACGTCGCTAACTTTGAACCCTCACCAGTGAGCTTTGCATAGCCGCGCACTTCCAACTGACCGACTGGCAATCCAGCTCCACTGCGCGTTGCAGCTAACAAGTCTTGATCGCCGCGCCAGTTTTCAACCATCACTTTTGAATTCTCATCGCGAGCCACCCACTCACCCCAGCGTACTCCCATGAACTCAACACCACTTCCGCCCACTCCCGAAAGCACACCCGCTGATGGAAAGAAAATGACTTGACCGCCTCCGCTGATGTAATCACGCATGGCGCCGGCTAAAACGCCCTGAGGCAAGGTGGTTTGCCAGATGACTAGCGAAGCACCATCCAGGACCAAAGAATCAAGTTGATCGGGAGCGACCACGTCAACGGTCGATGGAGCTTGACCATCGGGAGCAACTGCGGCAGCAATTTCCAGCGGACGCGTTGCATCGCGGTCTTCGCTTACCAGAACAATACGCCGCACCGGAGGCTCATCGAAGACCACGTAGAATTCGTTATCGGCATTGTTTTGGTCAGCAGGGATGGAAAGTTTGCCCCAGCCTCGCTTCTGATTACCAGAAAGCGAAACGCGATGATTGCGAACCTCCGCCTGGTTACCAGTAAGCTCGACGCTCAGTTCACTGCGAGCCCCATCGATCTCAATTTGGATTGGAACAACACGCTTTGCCGAATTCGAACTCTCTGAGCCGGCTTGAGAAACTTGCAGAGACATGACAACTTGATTGCCTGCGTCAGTCAACTCGCGGCGCACATCGGTAACACGGAGCGACAAATTGCTTTCCGCTGGCTCAGCATACGCTAATAAGTGTATTCGTACCGACTGGGGGAAACTCTGCAAGGCATCGCGGACGGCGTTCCAATTGCCGCTTTCAACGCTCCAATCAGCAGTCCGCAAATCGGAGCAGATCCACAGTTCAGTGGGACCGGGCTTGTTGGCATTTAAGTAGTCAACCGCCGATTGCAACATCGCAGGTAAACTAGCTGTGGCACTAGAGGCTTTTGTACCGGGTGAATCAACTAGTGCATCGAGTGATTCAAACGACTGCGGTTCATGGGAATTGCTTTCGATCAGAACCCATTTTGAAGCCCCCAATGTTTGTAGGGCTTGAGCGAGTTGCCGACGGCCGGTATCGAGTTTTGATTGGCCACCGACACCTTGCTCTTGCATGCTAGGCGAACGGTCGAGTAGTACGATACTGGTATCTGTTTTCCCGCCAGCGCCAAGCCCCAGCATGCCGCTCGCCAAAGGACGGCTGATGGCAAAAATCAAACCTGCCAGCGCAAGCACTCGCATCGCCAGAATTAGATACTGCCGCAGTTTTGCGTAGCCACGATTCATGCGATTGGCGGCGAGCAAGAACATCATCGCGCCCCAACGCTTGGTTTGGTAACGCCATTGATTGATTAAGTGAATAATGATCGGCAAAGCGATCAGAGGCAGCGCGAGCAAAAGCCACGGTTGCAGGAAACTCATCGTGAACTTCGTCCTCTCGCTCGATTAATCAAAAAATCACCTAACTCTTGCTCATAAGGTCGATCGATCGAAACCCGGCGATAGTCAACCGACGTTGCCAACACAACTTTGCGAACTTCTTCCAAGTAGACCTTCAGTGCCTGGTGATATCGATCGGCAATTTCTACTGGTTCAGCGAAAATAGCCGTGCCGCCTTCCATGTCCAGGAAGCGTGTGGGGCGTTGAAATGCGAAGCCAAGCTCTTCTGGATCGAGCAGATGGAAGACCGATACATCATGCTTGCGAAATCGAAGATGCTCAAAACAATCGCGAAGCAAGGCCGGATCAACAAACAAATCGGAGAGAATGATGACTAGGGCTCGCTGCCGAACCCGTTCAGCCAACTCATGAAGCAACTTAGGCAGTTCGGTCTCGCCGCGCGGGACAGCCTTTTCTAAACAATCAAAAAGCGTCGACAGGTGAGCCGGGCTGCGTTTGGGAGGGATGTTCTGCACGAAGTCGCTTGCCACGCAAGCCAATCCCACCGCATCGCCCTGCTGAATGGCTAAGTACCCAAGCGTCGCAGCAACTTGCCGAGCGTACTGTAGCTTGGTGACACCTACGGATCCAAAATCCATGGAGCCGCTCGTGTCAACGACTAAAACCATTCGGAGATTTGTATCCGCTTCGAATTCTTTTACATAGAAACGGTCGGTGCGTCCGTAGACACGCCAGTCGAGCCGACGCAAATCGTCGCCGGGAACATACTTGCGATACTCCGCAAATTCGACGCTCGCACCACGATGGGGACTCGTATGTCTACCGGAAACATTGCCCAGCATGGGTTTGCGAGACATCAGTGGGAGGGCCCCAAGTCGCGCGACAACTTGCGGGTCCAGGAAACTGCGTTGTTGGCGTTCAGTATTCAAGCGGTATTACTCGATGGTATGTTCATAGCCAAGATATGAGAATTTCTGGCAACAATTCAAAAAAATGACTTTCCATTCTTGCCAACTAAATCCGTGACGTGGACTAATGATTATACTGCCTCGGCGTTCCAAGTGGCCACTTTGGCCGGAAAAATGCCGCTCCGCCGATTGAAACCCGCAAAGAGCGTTTGAACGCGGCAAATCTCGGCCAACGGAAAAAACATCATTTCGAGCGAGTGCTGCTGAACTTGGTTATGAACGCCAAAGATGCATTGCCACATGGAGGAACCATCGACATTATCGGAGTCAAATGTACGCAGTCCGGTTCAAAAAAGCACGACCGTGTCGCCATTGAAATCCGCGATCATGGATGCGGCATGGATGCACAAACCAAGAAGCGAGTCTTCGAACCGTTCTTCACAACTAAAACCCAAGGGACTGGCTTAGGGATGCCCATCGTAGCTCGTTTCGTCGAACGTGCTGGCGGGTTCGTTGAGGTCGAGAGTACACCGAATGTAGGGACGACGGTTCGACTTGTGATTCCTTTAGTTGCACATTAAGGATTCGTTCTTGGTTGGCTGTCAACCACGCCCTTCGCAAAGCCCTCAGAGCGTGCCAACCTAAAGTTAAATTGTGACAAAGCACTAGTTATCGCACGATTGTCTCAATCGTAGCTGCAACAATTGAGACAATTGTGCGACACTCACTAGATATATTCAAATAGCAACTTAAGTGCCGACGTCACCGACGCGATCGATGCGGTTTCTTGAGTCGTATGGTAGCCGGTAGTTGGAATTTGAAGCGTCGTTCCGTTAATCTCCCCTCCCGTCGCAGTCACCAAACGTCCCAACTCCGTTCGTCCAAGCGAAAGCGGTTTTACACGATTGGCATTCTGAGCCATCACATACTCGTCTTTGAAACTGTAAGTGATTCCAAGAGACCTGCAGCGCGCGGCGATCTCTTGCGTGAGTCCTTCGGCAAAGAATCCCCCGGCGTCTTGCTTGCGAAGCACAATCTGCTGTGCGTCAGCGGCTTCGCGTGTCGGATAGGGACTAGTGTCGATGACCAGCAATCGTTGAGTCGTCAGGCATTGCCGCTGAAACCAAGCCAGTGCGTAACGCCAACTGCGGCCCGCTTCTTCTTGAGCGGTAAACAGGGCAGTTCCTTGAAAACCGCAGCGAAATAAATGCAGCAAAATCGCAACGCTCAACACATTGTCCAGTTGAGCTGATATGTAGCCAGATTCGATCTTCAACCGATCGAGGAACGAAACCGGCGTTCCAGGCTGAACATAGTTCAAACCCTCAACCTCGAAAATCAGATTCCGACGCTGCGGACAAACATAGGACCGTGTGATGCAACCTTGCCCCAAGTAGGTTCCGCAGTACGGCAAATGAGCTTGAACACGCTCGCCACGAAAACGATCTTGAATCGTGTACATCATCTGCTCAGAAACCGAGTCACCCGTCAACTCACTTTGGTTTCCAGAGATGAACGCAGCGTATTGAAACTCGTTAGGCCCTGTGCAGAGCAAGCCGTGACGATCCAAATGGGCTGACAATATCAGGTGATACGGATCTTTACCTTGGGCAACGAGCGCACCCTGGTAATAACTAACTTGAGCCCCCGCTTCTTCCAACTCACGACGGACGACTCGGAAGAACGAGTCTTCCGTTCCAACCACGGACGGCTCGCGAATCAATGACTGCAAAGTGGCAACAAAGTCTTCGAAACGCAAGTCTACCTGTCGGCTTGTAGGGCTTGCAGAACGGTTCGATAAGCTCGAATCCAAATCGACTTGAGAATAGTCAAACTGCCTATCGTTTACAGTTCCGGAATCTTCGCATACATAGTTGTTACTCAAGCTGTAGATCCCATGCAAGATATTAGGGTGTGGGTTCGAGGTGCACAACTTCGCCTGTCAGTTTGTTGGAAATGGTTTGGTAGCCGCTTTGTGGTACTTCGGCCTCACCAAGTGTCAATACAAATTCCTTTGTCTTTGGCTCCAAGGACTGGAGCTCAATCGTACCCTGAATGCTTCCACTTTGCTTGAGTTCCCAGTTTTGAAGTGGTTTCTCGCCTTGGTTGGTGGTACCGGGTAGAGCGAGTACACAAACATAATTTAAGGCAGGTTTACCTTTTACGAACGTGTAGTAAACTTTGAATTTTAGAATACCTTCTGGCGTCACGGTTACTTGAGCGTCGGAAAGCTCAACCTCGCTTTTCTCGACTGGACCATCGGGTGCAGTCGACTGCATTACATTGGTTGTGGAAGGGCCGGATGGCTTGCATCCGGCGAATGTCAAACACATTGTTAATAATAACGCAGCCGATAAGCCGCTGGTCGAAGCATTGGTTCTCATTAGTTCATTTCTTCAAAGCGGCGATCTTAACGGGAATTTCGATATCAACCTGGCCACCCTTGGCATCAATGGTTATTTCAATGGGCGAATTGGGGAGCGAATAGGGCGCGGGTATCGCTTCTTTGGCATCTGGATAATCGGCTTGTGTTGCATCCGGTGGTAAGGATTTGCCTTTACCATCGACCATCAGTGAAACACGCACACCGTAATTGCCAGGCGGGACACCCGCATCATCTTTACGCGAGCTAATGACGGTGAACTTTCCTTCAGCATCAGACTGACCGATGGCGCCTTCGCCCGGCGTTCCCGTTTTGGGTGTAAACTGGATAATTGCGTTAGGGACTGGAACACCTTTTGCCTTGACAACCCCTTGAATTGGAACTCGTTCCAGACCATCCCCGCCGCACCCTACAAGGCACAACATGTAGCATCCGAATGTCATCGTCAAAACCAAGCGAACCATAAACATCTCCGGCAAGGCTGTGGGAAAAAGTTGTGTAGAAATCATGTAAAACGCTCGCAACGCAAAGGACTTTTGCGTTGCGAACGATGCACACTTTACGTTGGACTGAGTTAGTCCGGCGCGTTCGCAATAACCTGTCCGTCTGCCATTCGAGACAGGTAAGTCAAACTTGGCAAGTCGATCGACTGCGAAATGAAGTGAACGGAGCCGTCCGCGTATACAAACTGGACGCCGCCAGTATGCATGCTCGCTGCGTTGTACCAACTAGCTCGCGCACCGTTTCGTAGTGCACTTACGTTGTACTTCCAAACGTTTAGACCCGTCGCAGGAAATGTGGTGTTGAATGCGCCGACAGGATCGATACCATTCGAAACCCAACCGATGTAAGCCCAAGCCGAGGTGACACCATTGATCAAGTCCAACGTTTGCTCACCCATTGCGAGTGTATTGCTGGTCCCGTCCGTGATCGCAGCCATCGTTGCAAAGCTGTTCTCGCCGAATAGATTGCGAGTATCAGTCGAAACGACTTTCCAATAATTGTAGGTGTTCAGACCGGCAGCGTTTGTTATGAAATCATAACAGGTCTTGCTGGCTTCGATCGTGTTGTCGGCGCCAAGTTGTGGCGCGTAGATATTGGAAACCGTGGGAGTAATGATCTTGCGGGGTCCGGGGTCGGATGGGCACATAAAACCTGGAATTTCAAACGCAGACAAACGTGCATTGCCGCTGGTGAAGGCGCTAGGGACAGCCAATATTACACCAGCCCGGGTGTAGTCGCCAAAGGGAGCCGTCCAATTGAACCTCTGATAAAGTGCACTCTGTTCTAGAAACGGCAGCAGTGTAGCAAGGCCATGAATATTCTGGGCTGGCAGCGAAGCACCAGTAACCGTCGCCGTATTCAGACAGGCTGGTTTAATGCGCCCAGCTGGCAGTTTCTTGTGAGTACTTTCATAGTTGAGAAACGCAAGACCCAGTTGTTTCAAATTGTTTGAACACTGCATACGTCGAGCTGCTTCACGAGCCGCCTGTACTGCTGGTAGCAACAAGCCTACCAGGATCCCGATGATGGCAATAACCACCAACAATTCGACCAGCGTAAATCCATTACGCGTACCGGAGCGAGTCAATCGCATATCATAACCTCCCCAAAAAGGACAACCGAAAAAAGAACGAACAACTTACAAGTTGAGTGCGAGCAATCTAAATGAGAGCGATAAGCTCAAATCGAGATCGAGTATTTTTTTGATGGTTGAGAGGGAGGATTTTCAGTCGAGGATGCATTCCATAAATGGTTTGCTTTGACGCTTGTAGTGTTTACTCGATGACTACTCGTCTGAGAATCTTAAGTGCCAATGTAATGCTGCGAGTGTACTGTGGCAATCAGAATCTCTAAAAATTTTTTGCCGAAGACTAAAGACGACTTATCGCCTTTCGTGCTAGCGACTTATTTCTCACCAGTAAGTAAGCGCTAATGCTTGCTGCATCGTCTGTCACGGCGCGTGCGCTGGAAGAACATTTTTTTGAAATGATTTTAGCCGCAGCAATGCTTGCGGACGCCTTAGAATCAACGGTCACAAGTCCGGAAAGACATACAGCATGCCGTTGGGTCATAACGATCGGCAAAAATCACACCGTAGGTTTTTGGTAATCAATGTTTCTTGAGCTGGAATGCGTTTCAATCAGCGGAGAATCGGCAGAACGAATTCAGACGATCGGCGATATCGTTCGGTACATACAGGATCGTCTGTAAATTAGCGAAGACAACCTCATGCCACGCATCGTCTACTCTCGCCACTACAACATCGGCTTCTATGGATTGGAACGCCTTCACCCCTTTGATTCACGCAAGTATGGTCGCGCGTGGAACATGCTTAAGCGGCACTTTGGATCTTCGCTTTATAAATTCCATGTTCGACCCGACCGCGCCGCTACCCGCGATGAACTGTTGCTTGTTCATACCTCCGAATACGTGAATCGGCTGCGTGATCCAAAATACGTTGCGGCTGCCCTTGAGGTTCCGATAGTGAGACGACTGCCAAGTTGGGCAATCGACTGGCATGTTTTGGTTTTGTGTGCCACTGGCTTGCATTGCCCAATAGCGCTTAGCGTTTGGGCAATGCAAGGCCAGTGTACCGGAGTACATGAGTTCGAGCCCTTTAAGTCGAGCCAATGCCGAGGCACATAGGATAACGTGGGCCGAAGTAACAAACTTCGTCACCCGCAATCCATAATTGCGCAAATTCGCTCCCAAAAACGGAATGTGCTTTGGAATGTAGTTTGGGGCGCGTTAAGAGTAAAACTTCGGCCGCTATCTCGCCGAGTGGATTAGAGTTGGGAGGAGTCATTTGACGGGAGATCACCTACTTCGTTTCACTGGCCTTTTCTCACGTAGCATCCGGATTCCCGGATGCTACGTGAGAAAGCCAGTGGCACACTAAAACCAGACCATAGCACTTCCCAAAATGTAATGAGAAACTGGATGAACTAGAAAGGTCACCACTGCGCCCCGGTTTCTCACGAAACCAGCTACCTTTGCTCCCTTCTCGGAACCGATATCACTCGCTAGGCGGCTTAGGCGGCTTCGGTGGTTTTGATTCGAGAGCCGAAGAGTCCGGAGGAGGCGGAGGTGGCGGTTCAGGGGTCGGTTCACCGGGCAAGTTCAACGTCTTGATCTGCTTGGTGGCTGCATTCAATTGTTCAGCAATTTGTTCGTTCGTGATCGAACGAAAGGCAACTGCGTCATCGTACTGCGGCTTTTGATGGAAACCTCGCTGATTCTCGACCACGCGATCCACTTCGGCTTCCAAAGCCCCCAGCCACTGCGGCACATCGAGCCCAACACCAGTCGGCTGCTCCATCATCAGTTTGCACTCTTCAATCAGCAGATCGAAGACATCGGAGGTCTCGCCGGTCTCGCGATACTGCCTGACCGCTGGACCAACCAGAGCTCGCATGCGATCGACCGTCATGGGTCGAGTGAACCGCTCATGCAATCGATCGGCGACGGTCGGCATCCGCATCGCGTATTTCTTTTGCAATAACGTCAACTGTTCGATATACGCTTCGCTTTCGCGGCAAATTCGTTCGGCCAGCGCGCGACGCCATTGCTGAGCGGTCTGATGACATCCGGCGCGAACCAACACTTCATGCGTCCAGTAAATCGGCCGTAAATTCCATGATACGCGGTCGTAACGAACTCTCAGCCTCAAGAAATCGAGCAACATGTAAAGCATCTCGCCGCGATCCGATTGCGTCGTAGTGCTGTTGTAGTCGCGATACTCGCTGTAGTGATCGATGATCGCTTCCAGCACGACGCCCAATTCGTGTTCGGCTTGAGAGCTTTTGATCTCGCCTTCATCGATGGCATCCAGCAGCGGCTGCAGACCCTCGTTGTAGCCATCCTCGCGGACATTTTTCAGCCAATTGCCAACCCCTTGATGCAAGATCGCGCGTACATTGCTCAGACGCAAGAACGACTGCGTAAAAATTGAACCGCCGTAGCGTTGAATGAAGCTTGTCAGTCGCTGCCAATTCTTAGAATTGTCAACCGTTTCCAAAACGCTCAGTCGCAACGTGCGGCTGTGCGACAACCAACAACCCAGCATGACTTCCGTCAACTG
Source organism: Planctomycetia bacterium (assembly GCA_031412515.1). Taxonomy (GTDB): domain Bacteria; phylum Planctomycetota; class Planctomycetia; order Pirellulales; family Pirellulaceae; genus Aureliella. The sequence goes on from JANODD010000158.1 coordinate 9,391, forward strand.
TTCAAGCACATCGATCAAACCATCGCTGTTCGGTTCCAGTTCTTCAAGCGCAGCGCCATCATGCGTATCAAAATCAATTTTTGCAGCCAGTTCATCGATCGAGACTAACTCTTGAGCTCGCTTCTTACTCTTCGCTGATTTGCTAATCAGCTTCCCTTTGACCTTCAGTGGTGCCTTGGAAGCCCGCAGCTCGGCTAATCGCCATTCATAAGCGTTTCTTACAACGGCCCGAACCATCGAGACATAACCAAGATGAAACAGGTCATCGAATTCAGTTACTGCGCCAGGGCCGATCGGATTGTTGTGCTCCATGAACCTGGCGGCTTCGATCAACTGACACGCTTGTTTGAACAAGCCTTGACGAGGCAGCCAAACGAGCAAATGCGAGAGCACGCGACGGCGTAGTCGAACACTATAGATTTGCCGAGGATCACCACCACGAGCAAGCGGAATATAAAGCAGCTTCTTTTCACGCAGTGCTAAAATCAACTGCGAAAAATTCTTCTCCACTTGTGCAAAGTTGCCGTGCAAGAGGCTGCCAAAAATCTCAACCGCAGAGCGATCGTCTTCAGGCAGTCCTTTCAACTCAGTGGCGAGCGATTCGCTGACCTGCCCGCACGCCTGCAACGTGGCTAACAACATTCGTCGCGCGTCGGCAGTCTCAAGGGCTGTGCTGATGATCCGCTCAAGCAAAGACTCTTTAACCAGTCGTTGCCGATCGTAAAGCGACATGGCTTCTTGGTTTGCACCACCGTTCGCCAGTTTGAACATGGCGACTTCGTCGAGCAGCGAAAGCAAACCGAGACGATTGGCAGCAGCTTGCGCGGCCCAGTTCTCCATTGCCTCCAAACGCGACTTACCAACTTTTGCATCTTCGGCAATTTCGCGGCGGAGGATGCTGCTGAGCGCGGCCCCTTTCCACATTTGAGCCAGCGCAGTGAGAAAGGTTAAGTGTTGATTTAAGCGATTGGATTCTTCGATCAATTCGCTAGTGTTCTCAGTGTCGCCTTCTTCAGAAACTTCACTTTCGATGCCATCATCGGTGGTATCTTCATAAACGACATCTTCCCATGCGGCACCATAGGGACTTTTCTCGTCGTCATCATCACCCGCGTCCCCGTCAAGCATATCGGAATCGCCCGATGCGGTTAAATCACCCTTCGATTTGCCTTTGTGGAAAGGAGGCTTGGCCAGTCGAAACTCTGGAGCTGTCCAGTAGTTGTTTGCGTTGGCTTCCAAGTTGTCGAAGAACTTTTGAGCAACACTCCAGTTCAATGCCGAGTTTGGTGTCGATGGACTGGGCGCTGCTTTTGTTCCCTCTTCGGTCGCTTTTGCTTCAGCGTTCTTTGCGGATTGGGCGCTCTCCAAAACAAACTCGAGTCGTTGAAGCCAACGTCGGGCGAGATCGGAAAAGGATGCCGAACCCTTTTGCAAACCTACGTTCTCAGCTTGATCGAGCCAGTGCACTAACAGCGCCATCGAAGCGACGAAGTCGTTACGCTCAAGCAACGATTCAACCACCAATGCATAGGCTTTGGGTGAATCAAAAAGATTGGCGTGAGGCGCCCAAAAGCGGACATCACCCGCGGCTGCGCCACCAGCGTGCCACAACGACAATGCTTTGGCGACCAACTCGGCAGAATCCAGCGTCTCTTGCGGATCTGTCGCTTCTACATCGCTTACTTCGTGAGCCGCAAATTGCCGCCACCAGTTCGCGTTGGTCCGTAACTGACGCTCGATCTGCTGACAAAGGTCCTCACGGCCACTACCTGCCGCCTCACGCCAAATGCGAGATTGCAAGGCAAAAACCATCTCCATTAGCTGAACCAGGTCTTCGACACGGTGATCATGAACGGCTGAATCCGGACCATGAAAGCGAGTGAAATTTCCGGCAAACCCAAGGATATTCCACGGATCAACGATCGCACCACACTGGATGCCGCGATGCACCAAATCCATGACTTGTGGAGACACCGCAACGGCATCATCCAATCGACCGACTTGTAGAAAATGATCGGCGGCTGTCATCAAGCAGTCGATGCGGCTGATGATGCGCGCCGACGGAACGGGTACAAACTCCGATTGTTCCTTTGACGCTGCTGCGTTGCCCATCCTTGCAAACAGTCGAGCCAACTGAACGTGCTCTAACTGTGATGCGCGATGTTTGGCTAGGTAGGTATTCAAATGCTGCCGTGCACCACCGAACGGTTGCCTCCGGATTTTCTGTTCTTCGAGCAAGCGTTCCAAATGCGGACCGCTCATTTGATCCAGCAACTGTTCATAAAACGCGTCACGATATTCGGCGATGATTGGCAGAAGAGAACCGAGAGTCACCGTTGAAGCGAATGCATTAGGGCCGTTTCCTGAGATACCGGAAGCCATCAAAATGGTTCCAGCCAACACTGCGGCCGCTTCGAACTGCAACTCGTCGCGTGGGGCTAATGGTTCATCCTCTAATCTCGCAAGAAGTGCGTCGAGCGTAACTTGCTGGATGACAAACCGGCGATAATTGCCTGAATTGTCGATCAAATTTGGGTCCCACTGACCAAAGTGGTAGTTCGGTCGTTGGTTCACAGGATGATCAAAGTCGTAAGCCCGCGGATCGATCGCCAATTCATCAAGCATTGAAAAATCGAAATACGCTCGCCGCAATGTATCAGGATCGGCTCGCTTGAGAATCGCTATACACTCTTTAACAACGCCCTCGTAAGGGCCAGCCGTCACTCCTACTCCGGCGATATATAGCGGAATCGGACGTACCATTTCATTTGGGTACGGCTCGAGTCGCCGGTTTTCCAGCACTGCAACTGGCCTGTAGCCGACGAAGTCATTTAGTCGCCGAATAGCACCCGAAGTAATGCGGTCGACTTCTTCCCAAGGACCGCCTTGTTGCAAAACGGCTTCGATTGCGCGACCGAGCATAAAGCCATTGAAGATTGCTTCCGGCTCTTGGTGAAATAACTGATCGCGATGGAAGTCCAAATAGCTGGGCAATAGATGCAGCCAGACCAATTCAATCACCGCCGAGGCCTGTTCCGAAGCTCGAAATGCAGGGTTGGTGGTTCGCAATCGAGTGAGCGCATCTTGAAGCCGCTGTTGGATTTGCAGCCACGCAGGCAGTCCCGCGTATGGGCCGCCAGGGAGCGCGCGGGCGTAGATCCGGTTCAAGGCTCCCAGCGTTTTCGCGTCCGGCTTTCCAGTCGAGAAATTTAGGTAGCCAAGAACCTGAGCGAGGTCCGCTTCCAAGTCCAAATCATCCGCACAGTTTGGTCGATCCACTCGCAACCAGCGTCCGGTGCGATTCGTTCAAGTAACAAGTGCCTCGAATAGGCCCTCGCCCCACAAATCTGCACTCAGTTAAGGGAAACTTCCGCAAATACCAATCGCCACATGGTATTCCCCCTCTCGAAAACGGTCCAGGACGGGCAAAGGATTGTTGCCGCCCGCGTTCCTATAAATGTGCAGGCGGAGCTTGTTTTGTGTGACGCAGGACGCGGGAGCTTGGGCATCTTAGAGTAAGGCAGAAAGTACGCCCAGTAAGATTACCGCTAAAAACACAATGAAAAAGCTGTAGTGAACCGCGATTTGCCACATATCCCAGTCAACTCGAACCGCTCGGTACCGTTTGGGGAAATCCTTTTCATCGAAGTCTAAATAAGGGAGCACAACGTAGACGCCGAGCGGGCGAATGGGAATAAATAGCAAGCACCACCAAAGAACCGACTGAAATACTAGTGAATCGCCGCCAAATTCACTCGCCCGCTTAGCTTGCTCAGCATTCAGTCGCTGCCGAAACTTCCCCCCAACTAGATGGGGCCCTGCCAAGTCAAGGCACTCAACAATTTCGATTTCTCCTCCAGCTATCAGACTCGCGATAACTTCATTTGCAATTCTGGGACGCCGAAAGACTTTCTCTGGAGCCGCATATGGATTCAATTTTTCTGGTGTCATTTCTTTGCGGCAACTGTTGTGTTTTTATAGCATCCACTGAAATTTGGCGTTCACAACTGCAAGTGCTCTTTCAATGAACTCGGATGGCAAGCGCTCACCGCTATTGAGCATCGGTGGCGGCCGCTTGACGGCGGACTGGCCGTAAGTTCGCACGTGATACATTACTTTATTCGCGTTCGCAAAAGCGTTTCCAACCGAAAAGTCTTTAACGATCGCAAACATAGAACTGACCAAGCTCTCAAGTTCCGCCGACAGCTTCTCAGCTCCCTGCAAATCGCCCGCCTCAACCAGATGCAGAACACGACTCAACTCTGGTGCAAGTACGTTAGCTGTGCTCAATAAAAACCCGTCGTACGGACCTCCGGCTGCACGCGTCCATTTCGCATAACCACCTTGCTCAGAACCGCGAACAAAATTCACTCCCGCGAAATCGTGCTCCGACTGAGCGACTTTGTCCAAACCGCTGGTGTCTTTAAACAAGATAAAATTGGGAAACTCGCCCGCAAGCATTGCAACGGTCTCCGGACTCATTTCGTTCTGCGTCACTTGCGGTAACTGATACAAGGCAGTCGGCACGCCATGCGACAGTACTTTGCGAAGCGCGTCGGCAATCTGTAGTTGCGATAGCTCGGCCCCGCGAGGCGGACAAACTGTGACTCCTACGACAGCGAGGTGTTGATAACAATCGTCTAGACCATCGAGCGCAGCGAGAACTTGGGCTACGTCCGTCTTGAGAATCCCAAGCAAGACTTTGACTCCGGCTGATTCGGCCGCTGGCAAAACAATCTCCAGTAATCGCCTCACGTCGCCGTCGTTCATCTCCCAACCTTCGCCCGTGGAACCTGGAACGAGGATCCCTTTGACAAAGGGTGACAACTGGGCCAAGTGTTCCGCAATGCGATCCGGATCGGGCTCTCGAGCGGCTTTGAAGTGCGTTAGAATCGGGCACCAAAGCCTAGGAACTCCTCCTGGAAACACTGATTGCTGCAGTGCATAACGTTCCGCCGCTGACATATCGATAACTCCAAAGCCGATTTTTCAAAACTCGTGAAGATTGGGCTATCGATTGTACAGCCTCGCTACTCGATCTGCCTGAGTTGAAGCGTATCGATGACTTTACTGCTGGCTAAGGCGTTGGTGATTACGACCAACCAAGTGCCAGGCGGACACCAACCTTTTTGCTTTAAAGTTGCAAGAGCTTTGATGATGGTCGTCTCAGGGTCGTCTGAAAAAGCCATTTTGAACGGCTCAACGCCCCAAGGTAGCACGAGTTGCTGAAAGATGGATTCGACGTCGGTGAACGCGTAAATGGGAACGCCGTGCGCTCTCAGAGCTCCAAGCGAATAGGCTAGAAAACCACTGCGAGTAAAAACGATAATGCCCGACTTGCCTAAATCCTGGGCGAGCGTTGCAGCAGAACGCAGCATTTTTGATTTCGGCTCGACCAACGCAAGATTCGCGTTCAAGCCGCCTTCCACTGTCGGCTCAATGCTCTCGATAATGTTTTTTAGTACTTGGACGGATTCGAGCGGATAGGCGCCGGTAGCCGTTTCACCGGACAACATGACTGCATCCGCTTGCTCACGAACCGCATTGGAGACGTCAGAAATCTCGGCGCGAGTGGGCATTGACGATGTGATCATCGACTCAAGTAACTGCGTAGCAATGATGACTGGCTTGCCTTGCAGTTGACATTCTGTGACAAGGTCACGTTGAACGATCGGAAGTTTGTAGTATTCGATTTCAATGCCTAGATCGCCACGAGCGACCATAACTGCATCCGCCGCTTGGATGATCGACTTGCTGTTGCGAACGCCCGCCTGATCTTCGATTTTTGCGATGATCTTAGCACTTGAACCAAGTCCATCCAGAAAACGACGCAACGTCGCAACGTCTTCGGCTTCACGTACAAACGAGAGCGCAACGAAGTCGATGCCCGCCGCCACCCCAGCTCGCAAATCGTTTTCGTCTTTCTCGGTTAACGCGGGCAGTTTCACATGCACACCCGGCAAGTTGATATGACGTCGCGATCCTAGGATTCCAGAGGTAAGCACTTCAGCCAGAATATGCGTATCGTCTTTGTCGATAATCTTCAGCCGAATCAGTCCGCTGTCAACCAGCATCACGCTGCCGATAGTCACATCTGCCGGCAACCCAAGATAGTTCACAGGCACGCTCGGAATCGTCGCGTGCGTTGTGATCGCTGCGGCCGTGTGAAACTCTATCTGCTCGCCAACTCTCAGCGTTATTGGCTGCTCCAGTTTGCCGGTGCGAATTTCTGGGCCTTTCACGTCCATCATAATGGCTACGTCTCGCCCCAGTTGGTTAGAGATTTCGCGAATATGCCAAATGACTTCCGCGACCCAATCGTGTGAAGCATGCGCCATGTTGAGTCGCATGACATCTACGCCAGCTTCAATGAGGGCAGCCAGAGTCGTTTTGGATTGTGTCGTCGGTCCGAGCGTGACAATGATTTTGGTGTAGCGATAAGTATTTGTCACGTATGGTCCGATTTTGATCAGGAAGGGATCGATAGTTCTGTTGAACAGCAGTGTCCGTGGTGCTTTGGCAAGTTTCATACCACAACGTGGCGTATGCTTCCAGCTTGCGATTGCACTTCTGCGTTCCTATCTCTGCCTTGTGCTCTTAATCTATTGCTTGCATTAATCTGTATTGGGCCAATCTTGTAGCAACAATCACAAGCTGGAAGCATACGCCACTTTCACTGAGTGCTCTGTAGAAGGTTTCCCAAACCACGCATTGTTTTCAAACGGCGTTGGTTGTTTGGACCGATTTCCCAAGCATCCTGCTCGAATTTGGATGTAGCAGTTTCAATCGAGTCGGTAAAATGGGGAACGGTCACATACTTGGGGAGATCGTTGCCGCGATCAAAAGCCTCCTGCGCCATTCGCATCCCGAGATCAAACTCAAGTTGAGGCGAAGAGTCCTTCGCATTGATTGTGTTTTCGCGAATCTCTTGACTCTGCTGCAATTCCATATCGCACCACCATCCTGCCTGCATCGCCAAGTCTTCAATTTCAGTGAGGTACCAGGCTCTAATCATTTCACGACCAACGTAGGGAACCGTTGTGTAACCCGTCCCCAGGACTCGGATGTCGGGAAGCGTCCGACGAACATCCTGAGCTGGCAAGTTCGAGAACGCGCCACCGCAGTAAGACCGTCGACGAATTGTGCAAGACTCGCCATGTGGGTTTGAAAGGAGAACTTTGTTCATTTCAGGATCTGGATAAGGATCGAAGTAGCTCGGTTCCGAGACCGACGCCATAATGGCCACCATCAAGTCGCGTGGAGTCTCTACGAGACGAAGATCACCCGTACGTTCATGCACGGGTATTTGCATTAGCAGATCGTACATAGGTCGGTTGACGAAATAGGTAAGCGCCTTACCAATATAAGGCGAGTTCCCCAAAATCAGATCGGGCTGTTCAGTCGCAAAACGTTCGGGATGTTTCTTGTAAAACTCGTAGACTTCAGGATGCCAAGAGACAGACCAATCGCGAGGGTCAAAGACTTTGTAATTTCTCGCGGCTAACAGGTCCCCCTTGCCGCGATCAAATAGAACCTCGCAGTTGCCAGCCACAATCAACATGGGAAACTTGGGAACCACATGACTCGCCCGAGCAACGTCCTCTAAAGTCTTGAGGTGCTGATAGTTTTTAACGTCCAATGCAAATGCAACAAACGCTTTCATCTCAATATGATCGATCTCAGTTCGCTTTCCAGCAAAACTCTTCGCAGCGATCAGCGCCGAGTTTTGCATTTTTCGAATTAAGGTTCGATCACCATTCAATAAGTTAAAGTCGCAGTTGGCGATGCTTGAATCGGTGAATCCGAAGCACGAGAAGTAAGCGGCCAGGATCGCACCACTACTGTTTCCGGCTACGATTGTTCGTTGATTGCGAAGGGACGGAATGCGGGTGAGCGATTCACGCAGCACACCGCCATCGTAGGCCAAGTTCGCCCCTTTTCCTTGGAAGACAATCATTAACTCTTGATCGTTGAGTGACACATTAACTGGCTCACCGGCCAATACCAATGTGTACATTGAGAGAATGATTGAAGCGATCAACATGATGATCCAGTTTTGAAAATTCCAAGAAGCCATATTGAGCCTTATTGCTACGGAAAATAAAGTCGTCTTTCGCTCCGCGAAAGATACGAAACACCGATCTTTCGCGGAGCGAAAGTCGACTTTTTTATGAACAGAGCCTAGTGCTTCATCCAACTTCAATTTCGGGGTCGTGATGTGAGCCGTCGGCGCTAGCCGCGGGTGAACGAAGTACTTGACTTGACGTGACTTATTAGCGATTTAATGACCAACGATTTACGGTCGACAGATTGACATTGGACGAACTTTTAATCTTGCACGACAACCACTTCGTTCACCCGCGGCTAGCGCCGTCGGCTCACTGATATTGATCCCAAAATTAAATCTGGACGCTCCACTAGCATTTCAGTGAGCCATCTCAGTAGCTTGAATGCCGTTGTTTAATCCAACTTGGGCCCAGCCGTTTTCGATCGTCACATGTACCAAGTTGATTTTCGTGTCGGGATTCATTGATGGAGAACTTCGCCCGATTTGAGCTTGCCTTACAAAGAACCTCGACAAGACCTGCTGGAGGATTGGGTCTTCAGCTATCGGTGGTTCCAACTGCGTTTCGCCCATTTGCTCGAGCAGAACCTGATCTCCCTGATGCATAACTGCATACTTGACAGTTGCAGTGCGCTCTTCACCGCTGTACAGAACATTTTCCCATTCAAAACTCTGAATCCGAAGCTGAAGCTCAAATGAACTGTTTTGAAATTTGGCGTGAAGGGGCTCTTCATTCGCAAAGGTGAAAGCCGCCGGAATTCTCCCGCCTTGCGAAACGGGTTCGGAGATCGGTTTTACTCCCAGCGTTTCATAGACCAGTTCTCGAAACAGGACTTCGTTGTACCGTCTTCGGCACAGAACGACACTTGCATTATTGAGGGCCGATTCGTGCAGTTGAAACTGAACGGTAGGCTTGAGTAGACCGAAGCCATGAGGAGAAGTAGTAGCACCAAGCGTCGAAGGCAATATGGTCTCATCCTGCCACTGGAACTCTTCCGCAGTTGTCCAAACGACCGATTGGGTATCGACATCGCGCGCGTCAACTGTCTCCCATAAGACTTGATTGAGAATCGAGTTCAGTTGCACAATGATCGCGAAGCCGCTCTCGTTCAACTGCTTCGCGATTTCCTTTTTCATCGTCTCTTCGATCTTTTGGTTGGCCTTAGGAAGCAGCCGTTTCAGGATATGTGTTGCAAGAGGTGTCAGAGCTTTGCTTAGCAATTGCGAACGAAGACGAAGGCAGACTTTCTGCAATTCGAGAATGTTCTTGACGCAAACATCATCCTGGCCAAGTTCCAGTCCACGCGTCTTCACGTTTATGCACAGCTTGCCAAGCAGCCGCAATTTACTCTTTGCGCGAACTTCCGCCTTTTCAACACCTGCAGTGATCGGGATGATACCTGTCCCTTCGATCACAAGCCGAAATTCACCATAATTATTGTTAGGGACGAATTCAAGCCCCGCTTTCATGTTGACGTCAGCAGAACCACGAATGTGAACTTTGTCCATCTTTTGATCGAAAGGAATCACCTTCGAAATCGCTTCAGGAATTAGATTCTTGACAAAGCTGCTATGTAAGCGAATGTACTCATTAGGTTCGGACAGTTGTTCGCGGGCTTGGCGAAGTTGCTGATCCACCAATCCAGATTTAGCAAGCCATGCGTAGGCTTCCTGAACTGATCGGAGGTTCTCTGTATTAACGCTGCCGGCCATCAGCGCAGAATGAATTTGATCTACCGAATTATGAAATAGTTTTTGCGCATCGGCGACCGATGACCACTCGATCTGTCCAATGTGTTTCCAAAGCAGTTTGCGGATCACATCCATTTCGGCTTCCACTTGCTTGGGCATCTTCCTGGCAATCAGGCGATAGATGTTTCGAAATGCGTCGAGGTCACGCGAGCCGTTTTCAAGTTCTCTTTGCAACTGAATCAAATTAGATTCACGACGAAGAACGCCTCCGGCAGGCATCGTATCCAGGATCGTATTGGCCGACTGGATCGCCGTCAGCAAGTTGGCTCGACTTGCTGCCAGATCCGATTCTGTGATCGGTCTATAAGCTCTCTTAGTAGCCTCGGCCCAGATCTGCGGATCGACTTTGGATGAAGTGGCCGGAGGCTCATTGGCATTCGTCGGAGCGGCAAGTTGGCAGCCGACCAGAAAAGCGAACAAAACGAATTTGCATCGCAATTGCAATTTAGAAGAAGTCGCTATTAACATTTTTTCACTGTCGTCGCTATGCAGTCACGAGAATCGTCGGCAATTACCGATCCACAGATCTCTAGCTTGCGATAGTTGTCACGCCGATTTGAGGCGCTATACCGACAGTGAAACACCTGCCAATTTTGCAGCACGAAGGTCATTTAAGCGTTAAGATCGTTACAAACGACTGTAGAACATTTGCCCTCAAATGTTCATGGCGCTACAGAACGTTTGACTCTTTTTGACCATTCCGCATAACTAGCAACTACGGCTCCCACACTTATGCGATTACTAAATCAATTTTCATGCAATCACCTTGAACCGCAGAGATCGGAAGACCGCAGAGAAACTCACTTATGTAGTCTACCAAACTCTGTTGGTCAACACTGAAGTGCTGACCTACACTCCTCGATTGCTTAATTCGCGTTGACACCGAAACGGCCGTACTTGAGGAAGCTTAACGTCTGGGCGCGGACATCATCGTTCATCATCTGCAACTGATGAATGCCTTTGACTTGGACAAAGTCGGACGCGCCATCGAGCTTCATTGTCTCGACGGTCAACATACCATCGTCATCGCCTGGTAACTGGGGGAGATAGCCGCGATCATCCCCTGTTCCACCCGCGATGATACCGAATTCAAACGGTGGTGTCACAAGCGTTCGTTCAAGCTCGATCCAACCACGTCGCGGAGCCAGCTCCATCGCGGCCTCGCCAGCTAACGCGAGTCCTAGCGATCGAAAGACGTGGATCCCGCCCGCTTTGTCAGAGACGTTGTCGACCAACTCAGCTCCATGGTTGGGAGGCGAGATCATGACCATCCGGCCAAATCCGACGGGCGGTGGGTTTCCGCTTCGCTCTAAATCTCCGAGGTAACGACGGATCACGATATTGCCAATACTGTGAGCTACAAAATCGACCTGCTCGACTCCCTCGAAACCACGAATCACATGATCTAGCGACCTTGCAAAAGCACCGACGTTTTCTACCGTGGAAGCGTAGCCAATGTTTTCGACGTGCATTCCGCCTTTCTCAACCAAGTAGTCCGCAAACCCTCGCGTCAGCAAAGGTGTCGCGCCCAATCCATGCAGCATCACGACGACATGTTTTGGCATCGGACCAATTTGCAATGTCCGTTTGTTCAGCTCAAACTCTTGGAGACAAGTTTCATAGGTACCGAATGCATGGCGGTGGTTTTTAGGACAAAGTAATCGGAAGTGTCCAATCATGGCGTTTCGCTGAATCCGCCATCCTTGGTAGGCAAACTCGTCGGTCCAGCCTCCAAGGTTTATCGCTTGGCCATGAAGACTTGGAATTTCAATGCACTGACCACGCAAAGACTGACCATGCAAAGATGGACCTAAAATTGCCGCCAGCACCCATGTCATACGTAGTAAGGTCAAGAAGGAAGCCACGTTCTTGCTCGCCGCCCACCCCCTTTTATTGTTAGCCATCGAAACCTTTCGCGAATCGGCAATTTTGCCCGAATTTGAACCAAGTTGATTGTAGGTTGGGAGTTGCGTTGATTCAATTGAATTTGCGTAATTCGTATGTGTGCCCCGCTTCAGTGCCTGCGGCTGGTGGCGGTTTGTCGAAACCCAATTAGTAATTTGGTCGAGCTCGCATTCAAATGCGGACATTTCTGACTACCAATCTGCACTATCACCGGACGCTAAAGTGTTCACACGGATAAATGATTTTTCTACTTTAGAAGCGTTTTTTTAGTGTGTTTGCAACTGACTTCTTTGTTGTTTTCCCAAAACGCTGTCCTTTAGATCAGAAGTTTCCGCCGACCATCCGGTTTCTCACGAAACCAGCTACGATTCGCTCGCTAAAAGGATCTGAAAATCCGTCAAGCGTCTGTTTGCAAACCCATGCTTTTGGGGGCAGGATTCGAACAAAAACGAATTGTCAAACATGATTTTCTTCCAGAAGATGAGTGGTTAGTCGCGTTTGCTGGCATTTTTGCTTGCAATGGAGGCGTTAAGCTTTTTCGCTTTTGCTGGTTCCGCCGATTCCAACTGATCAAATGCTTTAGCCGCATGCTTTTTGTTATGCGGAAGAATCTCGTTAGAACGATAGTGAGTGGAGAGCCATACACTTCCCGGACAACTGGTCGGACTAGATCGCTTCTATGTCGCCATCAACTATACGACTTGCAACGATACTCGGGCGTCTCCTCGACCTGGTTGGGGCTACTTTTGTAGACCGCTGCAGTCGCGTTGCAACAATCCTGGCAGTGCTTTGGGCCACGATGGGCTTAGCGCTTGTTCCTTCCAACTGGACGATTCCAGTGCAGAGGATGTTTGTGCGCCAGTTGTTGTTTACAGCCGTCGATTCCGTGCCAGCTTCCATGCGATTCGCGGCAACGATTGGACTATTGTTGATCGTTCAAGCTGCGATTTGGATCAATGATTTAGGTATATCCACCGAAGTTATGGCACCGATGCTCTGGAAGTCGATCGTGCGTGAGATTGCTCCTCTGCTGGCCTGCTTGGTTGTTATTGGTCGTAGTGGAACTGCAATTGGTACAGAACTAGCAACAATGCGAAGCAGTGGAGAGATCGAGGTGCTTGATTCGCAAGGTATCGATCCCATGATCTATTTAGTCATGCCTCGCATTCTGGCTTTCATCCTCAGCGTATTCTGTTTGGCGATCATTATTGCCGTCACCATGATCATTACTGGTTACGGCGTTGGCTGGCTAATGGACGCAATCCGAGTTCCTTGGCATGAGTTCTTTGCCGATATCTCACGCAATATGAACTTTGAAGATTTTGTATTCTTCGCTTCGAAAACACTGATCGGAAGCGGCTTTGCCGGTGCTATCTGTTGCCTTGAAGGAATAAGTGTTCGCGGCGCTATTACTGACGTACCGCTGGTCTCCAGTCGTGTAGGAATTAAGGCCCTCACGGCAGTGTTTGTAGTATCAGCTCTGCTGTCGATTGTGTTTTATCGCAAATTACTGATTTTCAAAATTGGATAGACAACTTGAGCGTGCAAGAGCAAGAAGTAACCAAGCTGAGAAAAACAGTTCTTGAGTTGACTGATGTAACGTCAGCAATCGGAGATGCAAAGTCAATTCGTTTTCGTAAGTTCACTGGGCAATTGCGAGAAGGGGATGTGGTACAAGTGAAACTTGAGGGGCACCATGACCCTCATGATCTCTTGATGTTGATCTTAGGATTGGTCTCACCCATTTCTGGCAATATTCACTTTGCGGGCAATGGTTGGCTGGATATGCACTATCGCCAGCACTATCACATGCGTTCTCAAATCGGAAGGGTGTTCGCAGGTCCCGCTTGGATTCAGAGCTTAACAGTGGGTGAGAATATTCAACTTGCTCAACTCCACCATGGAATTGAAAAAACGATGATCGCCGACCAAATCGAAAAATGGACACAACGACTTTCGGGTCGACACGTTGCAGCGGTTCAACGCTCACTAACGCAACGCCCCAACTTTGTCGACGTGCCCATTCTGCAGATTTGTCAGCTGGTCCGTGCCGTTTGCAATCATCCTAGGCTGCTTTTACTTGACCGTCCGCTTCGATTCCTCATGCAAGAACTCCACCGAGACTTTTTTTCTGTCATTGATGAATTAACGGGCCTTGGTGCAAGTGTTCTCTGGTTTTCAAGTGGAAATGAAGAACTCGGATTGAAGCTCAGCGGCCAACTGAGTCAGTGGAGCATCACAGACGATGTGCTGCAAAGTTCAGAGGTAACGCTAAAAACATGAATGAACCCTATCGCCTTAGATATGCTAATCAAATGGTGGGTGGATTTCTGCTTGTGCTTTTCGTGTCGACCATCGCTATTGGAATAGCATTAGCAAATGCCAGTCAACTCTTGGTCAAACCCGTCTATTATTTCGTGAACTTGAATGAAGACGAATCGTCTGCTTTACAAGTCGGGACAGAGGTCATCCAGCTTGGGAAACGTATTGGACAAGTGGATGCGCTGGAATATGCAGAATCCGATGGAATGATCACTGTCAAGCTGGCCATCGATCCAAATCACAGCAGCAATATTACAACTGGCACCGAATTGTCACTCGAGCGCAAATTCGGTCTGGGTGCTGCCTTTCTCAAAGTTCGTAGAATCAAAGTAGAAAGTGGGAAAGCAGAACCGCTTGCATCGGGCAGTGTCATCAAGAATTTTCACGGAGAGATCGACCCCGTGAAGAAAATGTCTGACGAACTTAGCGAGGTGGCCGATTCCGTCAAATCAGTTGAGGGAGAAATGTCACCCGCATTTAACGAAATAGGCCAAGCTGGAAAGGGAATAAAAGAATCTTTTAGAGATTCCGTTAACCCTGCCTTTGACCAAGCACAAACAGCTTTTAGATCGGTTGAAAACACAAGCGAATCTTTCCGGATCAAAGCCATGGATACGCTTACCCAACTGGATGCGACGACGAAAGACTTAGACGCAAAAATCAGTGGGCTCGTCGAAAGAGCAAAAAAGTCCGCTGATGCAGCGACCACGGCCTCCGAGTCTGTTGCTAAAACTTCGACGAGCATTAACTCTAAGACCGACAAGCTGAACAGCGAGATCAGTGAGACCCTAACGTTCATGCGTGACGCCATAACGTCAATGCAGCGTCTATCTGACGAAACTCGCGATCTCGTTCAAGTTCTAAGAGGTGAAGCTGAAGAAATTCCAGGAACAACCAAGCAAGTTAGAAATACGGTTGAAGACACTGAGCAATTGGTCAATGAAATTCGAAGCCACTGGCTGCTGAGAGGCGCTCGGCAAGATGCCGCTCCAACAGAGCAGATTTCTCCTTCGTCGGTTCGAATGCAGGCGGCGCCACGATGATAAAACGATTGTTGGCTCGCATCAATGACTTCGCAAAATGCGTAGGCCTAGTCGTAGTCGCAAACTGCTTGGTTGGCTGTGCTTCTAGTTCAAAGCAAGTCAAGCAGAAGGACGACAGGATCGTTCGCTATGTAGACGCAGGTCGCGTTGCACTTGACGAAGGTGATACTCGCCATGCTGCTCAGGAATATCATTCTGCATTGCTGCGAGCTTGGGCGATCGACGATCCCTACGAATCTGGAACCGCCGCTTACAATTTTGCAGCTTGCTTAACAAAACTGGAAAGGTACGGCGAGGCGTCTGATTGGCTAGTCGATTCGCGAGTCGAACTGTGCCGCGCGCACACATCAACCGGAAATACGTGGTTGCTGTCGGCTGAGATTGCTCGAACCGCCGAGCGATATGACGATGCCGAGCGGTTTATTTGTTACGCGGCCGCAGCCGAGTGCCCTTGCGAAATGGATCAAGCTTATCAACTGACCGGGCCCGATGCGGTCTTCTGCGACGAGGTATGCAAGGCCTCCTTCGTATCCAAGATCCCAGGCTTGCGAAAAGTTGCTGAAAACAAAAGAAAACTCGACGATTGTCGACAATCTTATGCGGCCCAAATCGAACTAGCTCGAGCACGACTGGCTGCTACTCAGTGTAATTGTGCTGCGGCTAAACAACATTTCCGAAAAGCGACCGAGTTAAGTACAGGGGTTTGCGACTATGCGCTGCAAGCCGACCGACATGATGTCGCTGCCATGATTTTTGATCTCGAGTTAAATTTTCTGCAAGCGGGTGCACACCGTGACCGCGAAGTTGAACTGTTGCGACTCAGCGGTCAGTACAGTGCGATTCCTGTCATCTTGGATGCAGCGGCCGAATCCTACCTAAAGGCTGAGCGCATAGAACTAGCCATCGATCGTACAATTCGAAGCTCGCGAATATGGCTAGCACGCGGTGAATTGGACCGTGCATGGCAGCGAGTTCAAGATGCAAGCCAGCTTGCGGAAGGATGCTGTTGCGAAGCGTGTGAAATTCGATTGGCACTGACAGCAAAGCTTATTGAAGAATCGCTCTCCCGCAAAGCTAAATCGCAAAGAGTATCACGAAAAGTGGATGGTGGCGAAGCGAGTGCGGCTTTTTAGGGCAACGCTGTGTAGCATTTTTCTTAGTAAGGTAGCTGGTTTCGTGAGAAACCGGATGCTGTAGGAAGTTCACCGTTGCGCCCGGTTTCTCACGAAACCAGCTACATTTGCGATTGAATTTTTAAGCGAACTAACAAGTGCATTCCGCGTTAGTTATGAGCCTGATGTTCTTTCCGGCGGACAATAAACTGGTCCAAGTAAAGATAGACCACGGGGGTCGTAAAAAGAGTGAAGAATTGGCTGACAATCAAGCCGCCAACAATGGCGATGCCAAGCGGTTGACGCAGCTCTGCACCGTCGCCTCTACCTATGGCTAGTGGCAGCGCTCCAAAGAGTGCCGCAAGAGTCGTCATCATAATCGGCCGAAAGCGACGCAAGCAGGCTTCAAAGATGGCGTCCCTCGGCGTCCAGCCGCGTTCCTTCTCAGCAACGATGGCAAAGTCGATCATCATGATCGCGTTTTTCTTGACGATACCGATCAGCAGTAGAATGCCAATCATCCCGATCACGTTCAAATCGATTCTAAAAAAGATCAACGCAAGAATAGCTCCCACTCCCGCCGATGGTAACGTCGAAAGAATCGTGAGTGGATGGATGTAACTTTCATACAACACACCCAAAACAATGTAGACGGCAATCAGTGCAGTTAGAATTAGCATGGGCTGGTTGGATAATGAGTCTTGAAAGGCTTGAGCGGTCCCCTGGAAGCTACCTTGAATGCCTTCGGGCATTCCCAGTTCGGCACTAGCGCCTTCAATGAGCGGGACAACATCACCAAGCGCGCTCCCCTGCGACAGATTGAAGGAAATTGTAACGCTTGGAAATAAACCTGAATGGGCAACGGCCAACGAAGTGTTTCTTGATTCGACGCGATACAAGTCTTGAAGCGGGATTTGTGCATTGGTTGCCGAGCGCATATAGATGTTTGTGAGCGCCTCGGGTGTTTGTGCAAACTGACTTTGCAATTGCATCACGACTCGGTATTGGTTGTGGTTGCGAAACATCGTCGATACCGGTCGCTGTCCAAAGGCATCGTAGAGCGTATTGTCGATCGAATTGAAATCGATTCCCATCGCAGAGGCGGCATCGCGATTGACAACCAAACGAGTCATTTTCCCTTTGTCTTGCTGGTCAGCATTGACGTCGGCAACTTCCGGTATCTTTCGCATCGCAGCCATCAATTTGACGCTCCATTCGTTCAGTTCTTTCAAATCGCTGCCTCGAAGCGTGTACTGGTACTGCGCTCCGGAGGATCTTCCACCAATTCGAATCTCCTGGGATGATTGCATGAAGAGGTTCGCGCCGGAAATGCCTCCTGACTTCTTGCGAATGGCACCAAGCACCTCGTCAATTGTCTCATTGCGATCCGAGAGCGGCTTTAGCGTCACAAAAACTCGAGCCGAATTGGAACTGCCACCACTCGATCCACCCGCGGATATCAAAACTCGGTCAACAGACGGTTCTTCGCTGACAATCTTTCCGAATTTCTTCACCAGCTCAACCGTCGCTTGAAACGAAGTGCCCTGATCGGCGACAATGTTTCCGATCAAACGCCCTGTATCTTGCTGAGGAAAAAAGCCCTTGGCGATGTTCACATACAAATAAACGTTAAATGCAACAATGACAGCCATGGCAATCAACGTCCATCCAGGAAATCTCAACACAATGTTCAAGCACCAACCGTAGGCCTGCTCCAGCCAATAGCGTTTAGGTTCTGAACTTTGTTTATGAGGCTTCAGCAACAAAGCGCACAACATGGGAGCAGTCGTCAGTGAGATCACCAACGAAATTAGAATGGCCACCGAAAGCGTGATGGCAAATTCTCGGAAGAGCATACCCACAGCGCCGCGCATTAGCAGGATGGGGATAAAAACCGCTATCAGCGAGAGAGTTATAGAGAGTACCGTAAAGCCGATTTCACGGGCACCGCGAATCGAGGCTTCGAGTGCGGGCATTCCCTTTTCCAAATAACGACTGATGTTTTCTGTCACGACGATAGCATCGTCGACGACAAATCCCGTCGCAATGGTTAGGGCCATCAACGACAAATTGTCTAAACTGAAATTCAAAAGATACATGACGCCAAACGTTCCAACCAACGAAACAGGAACAGCAATCGTTGGCACGATCGTCGCTTTCCAGTCCCGAAGAAACAGGAACACAACGACGATGACTAGGCACACTGAAATGATCAGTGATCGTTGCACCTCCTCGAGTGAAGCTCGAATGGTAGCGGAACGATCCATCGCAAGATCAAGGGTGATTTCCGCTGGCAACTGAGCATCCAGGGTTGGCATCAGTTCCTTGATTCGATCGACTGTCGAGATAATGTTGGCACCAGGTTGACGGAAGATCAACACGCTGATGGATGGCCGACCATCGGCGAGTCCAAACGAGCGGACATCTTCAACGGAGTCGGCCACATCAGCCACATCTCGCAACCGAATGGGAGCACCATTGCGATAGGCCACAAGCAGAGGTTGGTACTCTTCGGCGGTCATGAGTTGATCCGTCGTATTCAACGTCCAACGCATGTTCTCTTCTTCGATCATTCCCTTGGGACGGTTTGCGTTGGCGGCGCCGATTGCCGTTCTCAGATCCTCTAAACCAAGGTTGTACTGGTTGAGAATGGTGGGGTTAACGTCGACTCGAACCGCGGGAGCGGAACCGCCTGCAACAAAGACTTGTCCGACACCGGGAACTTGGGATAGTTTCTGCTGCAGGATTGTTGAAGCGTACTCATACATCTGCGGCTTGGTATAGACTTCGGAAACCAGCGCAATCAGCATGATGGGTGAATCGCTGGCGTTCACTTTACGGTAAGAAGGATTGTTGGGCAGGTTCGCGGGCAATTGACTTCGAGCACCGTTGATGGCGGCTTGAACCTCACGAGCTGCAGCGTTGATATCGCGATGCAATTCAAACTGCAGGGTTATGTTGGTCGAACCAAGACTGCTGGTAGAGGTCATCTCAGTCACGCCAGCGATGCGACTCAGGCTGCGTTCGAGCGGAGTTGCTACGGAAGTCGCCATCGTCTCGGGGCTGGCACCAGGCAAACTGGCTGACACTGAAATCGTCGGAAAGTCAACTTGCGGCAACGGAGATACGGGCAACTGGAAGTAACCGATTGCACCGGCCAGCGTTAACGCTAACGTCAGTAGTGTGGTCGCTACTGGTCGGCGAATGAACGGCTCAGACAAGTTCATGACTTGATCCCTCTGCCGCGACTCTTGACTGCGGTGACTCATGCTTGCCAATGTGGCTCAGGCGATCAAACCACAAGTAAATAACCGGAGTCGTATACAAGGTCAACAATTGGCTGACCAGCAAACCACCAATGATGCAAACCCCCAGTGGCTGACGCAGTTCGGATCCAACGCCGCCACCGATGGCCAGCGGAACCGCGCCCAAGATGGCTGCCATCGTCGTCATCAAGATCGGCCGTAATCGCAAAAGGCAAGCTTGATAGATGGCTTCCTCCGGCGTTTTCTTTTCGACACGCTGCGCATTCAACGCGAAATCGATCATCATGATCGCGTTCTTCTTAACAATTCCAATCAACAAGATAATTCCGATGATCCCAACGACGCCGAGATCGAAACGAAACAAAATCATTCCCAGCAAACCACCCACACCTGCCGAAGGCAAAGTGGATAGAATCGTCAGCGGATGAATATAGCTCTCGTACAACACGCCCAAAACGATATAGACAGTTACCAAAGCTGCCAGGAGCAACAACGGTGTTGAGGACAACGAGTTTCGAAAGGCTTCGGCTGATCCTTGGAACTGCCCCGTCATGCTCGCCGGAATTTCTAGCTCCTGAGCGGTCGCTTCTACGGCGGTGACCGCGGCACCTAGTGAAGTGCCTGGTGTGACATTGAAGGAAACCGTGACGACAGGAAATTGGCCTTGGTGATTGATTGCCAGAGGCACGTTGCGATGTTCTACTCGAGTGAAAGATCCCAGTGGCGCTGTACGTCCACCTGTGGTACGAACATACAATGAACCCACGTCCGCAAGTGAATTCTTGAACTCGGGCAGCACTTCAAGAATCACTCGATACTGACTCAGTTGCGTGAACATTGTTGTAACCTGCCGTTGTCCATAAGCGTCGTAAAGCAAGTCGTCGATCATCAGCGGTGTGATCCCGAGCCGCGATGCGGTGTCTCGATCGATGACTAGCTTGGCTTCTTTTCCAGCTTTGGATTGATCGCTGGTAACGTCTTGAAGCTGAGGTTGCTCGCGCAAACGAGCAACAAATTTGGGCACAAACTGGTTCAGTTCCTCGCTACTCGCATCCTCCAGAGAGAACTGATACTGGGTGCGTGAGAGGCGTGTATCAACCGATAAATCCTGCACTGGCTGCAAGAAAAGACGAATGCCTTCTAGATCGCTGACTCGGGCCTGTATTCGGTTCAAGACTGTGCTGATGTTTTCCTTACGTTCACTATGCGGCTTTAAATTGATCAGTATCCGACCGTTGTTCAACATCAGATTCGTTCCATCGATGCCGATAAAACTGGAGATGCTCGCAACGGCTGGGTCTTCTACTACGATTGCGTTTAATAGCTCCTGCTTGGCTTTCATATTGGCAAACGACGTGTCTTCATCCGCTTCGGTAACGCCCAAGAGGATTCCAGAATCTTGAACCGGAAAGAATCCTTTGGGAATCATGACGTACAAATAGGCTGTCCCTATTACTGTTGCAAGAAAGACAAGCATCGTGAACACTTGATGACGCAGTCCCCATTGAAGCGTTACCGCATACAAGCGAAGCATAAACGGCATTTGGTCACTCTGAGTTGCAGCAGGTGTTGCAGCAGGCGAGTGCGCCAAGTCAGGGCGGTGAATGAGAAGCAATGCACACATCATCGGAGTCAGCGTCAGCGAAACGACAGCCGACACCAAAATCGTGACGCTTAGCGTTACAGCGAACTCGCGAAAGAGTCGACCGACTACATCGCCCATGAAAAGTAGAGGAATAAGAACAGCGATCAAAGAGATACTAAGTGAGATAATGGTAAATCCAATCTCTTTCGATCCTTTCAGCGACGCTGTCAGCGGATGTTCGCCTTCTTCAACGTAACGCATGATGTTCTCGATCATGACAATCGCATCGTCGACCACAAATCCAGTTGATATAGTGAGCGCCATCAAGGTTAAATTGTTCAGGGTGTAACCGAGCAAATACATGACGCCAAAAGTCCCAACGATGGACAAGGGGACTGCAGCACTGGGAATAATTGTCGCCCGCACGTTGCGGAGAAAGAGAAAAATCACAAACACGACCAAGCCAACAGTGAACAGCAACTCGTGCTGCACACTTTCAATCGAGGCCCGAATGGTTTCCGTCCGGTCGGTTAACATTTCCACTTGCACTGTGGCGGGCAACGATTGCTTCAGTTGTGGCAACATGGCCTTGATGCGATCAACCACTTCGATGATGTTCGCGCCAGGTTGTCGCTGTATATTGAGCAAGACGGCTGGTGTGGTGTTGTGCCATGCGAACTGTCGAATGTTCTCGACATCATCTAACACGTTGGCCACTTCAACCAGTTTGACCGGAGCTCCGTTGCGATAAGATACAATCAAGTCACGGAACTGCTCTGCCGTAAAGAGTTGGTCGTTGGCGCCTATGATGATCGCTTGTTTGGGTCCGTCAAAGCTGCCCTTAGCCAAATTTACATTAGCTGATGCAAGAGCGGCGCGAACATCTTCCAGCGTCAGCCCCATCGACGATAGCGAAGTTGGGTTGGCCTGAACACGAACCGCCGGCTTCTGACCGCCGGTTACACTTACAAGCCCGACGCCGGCTACTTGGGAAAGCTTTTGAGCCAGTCGTGTGTCGGCGAGATCTTGAATGCGCGCCAGCGGGACCGTTTCCGATGTTAGAGCGAACGTCAGAATTGGCGAATCAGCTGGATTCACCTTGGAGTAAATCGGCGGATTGGGCAGATCTCGTGGTAAGAAATTGGACGCCGCATTGATGGCCGCTTGGACTTGCTGGACCGCGATATCAATGTTTAGTTCTAGCAGAAATTTCAGAGTGATGACCGAGCAGCCCTCGGAACTGCTACTCGACATTTGCGACAATCCAGGTATCTGCCCAAACTGGCGCTCCAGTGGTGCAGTTACCGACGAAACCATAACGTCAGGCCCGGCACCAGGATAAAATGTCGCGATTTGGATCGTCGGATAATCGACTTGAGGTAGCGCAGAAACAGGCAGCTGGCGATAGGCGATCCAGCCGCTCAAGAGTACCGCAACCATGAGCAAAGCGGTTGCTACGGGCCGAAGAATAAAAAGCCTAGATACATTCACTATTCAATTTTCTGGTGCAGAAATTCAATCGGTTGGATTGGGACCTTACGTGAAGCTGGTTTCGTGAGAAACCGAATCGGAGTTGGTATTTCCATTCATCCGGTTTCTCACGAAACCAGCTACCCTCAATTCACATGAAGCTAACGTTTACTATCACTGGGTCTACTATCACTGGGTTTACTATCACTGGGTCTACCTTCAGTAGGTTTGCCGTTAGTTGGCTTGCCGTCACCTGGCGGTTTGCTACCGGGCAACGTGACTTTGCCTCCTGGCTGCAATTTGTCAGTACCTTCAACGACGACTTTTTCACCGGGCGTAACGCCGGACTGGAGTACGGTCTTACCCGCATCCGAAAAGACAACTTCCACTTTTCGTATATCCACCGTTTCCGTTTCGCTGGCGACATAAACAAAACTGAAATCAGGACCACGCTGGATTGCGGTTGATGGAACGACAATAGCATCGTCCCATTGCTTTACAAGCAGCCGAACGTTAACGAACTGATTTGGGAACAACGTCTCGTTTTCGTTCTCGAATTTTGCTTTCAGTTTCAATGTCCCGGTAGATGCATCGACTTGATTGTCGACGGCTGTTAACGTGCCGGTGGCGATCAACTCTTTGAAGCTTCGGTCGTAAGCTAACACTTCGATTGACCCAGCCTCGTTGAGTCGCCGTCTCACTGCCGGAATTTCATCCTGTGGAATTGCAAAGACGACTGAAATAGGTTGTAGCTGGGTAATAACCGCGATACCTGCAATTTCATTCGCCCTGACCATGTTTCCGCGATCAAGCATTCGCAACCCGACTCGTCCACGAATAGGAGCCGAAATTGTCGAGTACGAAAGCTGCAGTTCGGCGTTGGCTAAAGATGCCCTGTCAACGTTGACAAGAGCTTCAGTCTGACGCATTGCCGCGGCAGCTTCGTCGACCTCTTGTTGTGAAGCAGCATCTCGGACGCTTAGTAATTTCATACGGTCAAAGGTTAACTTGGACAGTGATAACGAAGCTTGATCACGTTCCAGTTGCCCTTTGGCTTGATCACGCATCGCTTCAAAGGGACGCGGATCGATACGGGCCAGGAGCTGACCTTGCTCGACAAGTTGCCCTTCGACAAAGGCGACTTCCATCAACTCGCCCTCGACGCGACTTTTGACGACTACGTTATTGAATGCTGAGACGGTGCCAACACAGTTGATGTACTGGGCTACCGATTCCGCCTTAACGACCGCAAGGGCAACCAAAGGTGGTCGAGGCTTAGGTTTTGCGGTTGCGTTTGGCCGTACGAACGCATCCAGCCTTGGTTTCCAGTAATCGTAGCTGTACCACAAACCACCCAGCGCTGCGAACAAAATGGCGGTTGATATTAGTTGGTATCGCCAACTCCACTTGCGTGGCGCGAGTTCAGAAGGCAAACGAACGCCCGTACTACTTTGAGGAGCCGCAGGCGGCGATTCCAACTCTTTGCGGGGTTCAAGTTCGATTACTTTTGCGGAGTCGGAAGGAATCGTTGTTGAGGAGGGCTCTGCGGACATGCAGTCACCAACGTTGCTGTGGGGGGTGTTTGGTGGGGGCTGCACACTTGGTACAGTTCAGCGTCTAGTATACGTTCTAGTGTAGCTAGTCGGTCGACAGTTTGCGCCGACTCTGAGAGAATTGAGTTTGATTGTGCCGCAAAAAGACTGTGGACGCGGGGCAGAGATTGGGTAACTGTTGGCGCTGCGTCGCCTGGATTTTGTCCTGCTTGCCGCTTTGACGAAGGATGCAGACTTTACGGGAATCGCAATCTGAAAGCATACGCCACGGAAGGTTAAGCCACTAATGCAAACTCCCCTCGCTTGGAAAAATCTGACCAGCAGCCCTAGCAAGTGCTTGTTGGCTGCGACAGGCGTCGGCTTTGCCGTCGTTCTAATGTTCATGCAGATCGGTTTCCGCAATGCATTACTCGATAGCAACGTGCAGATCTTTGAGCTTTTCGACGCAGATCTAATTGTGATCAGTCGAGCTCGGTACAACGTTTCGTCAGAACATCGTTTCCCGCGACATCTGCTCGAACAAGCAACTGCACAAAGCGGCGTACGTGCTAGTGCGTCGGTTTACGTTGAACGCGGTACCGCTTCCGTACAAGTCGAAGGCGAGCGCGCTCGCCCCATACGCGTCATTGCCATGCAACTTGCGAAAGACTTTTTCGCTGAACCCGATTTGTTTCAGCGGCTTGCAGACGCTGACAAGCAAAATGCAGCCCTCGTCGACCGCCGTAGCAAGCGCGATTACGGTTTTGGAACGACACCTGAGACGTTGGAATCGCAGCATGTTGAACTGAACAAAAAAGAAGTTGCACTTGCCGGGCAGTTTACTCTCGGAACAGACTTCGCGCACGATGGGACGATCTTGATGAGCGAGCGGATGTTGCCTGCTTTTTTCCCTTGGCGGAGCCGAACCAACAATCCACTCGATGTCATCGACATTGGACTCTTGCAAGCCGAAGACGGAACCGACTTGCGTGCGTTGCGAGACCGTATTCAAGCTTTAGCGCCCAAGCAGATTCAGGTCCATCTGACTCAAGACCTTATCAATCAAGAACTGCGATTTTGGTCTCATAACACGCCCATCGGCATCATCTTTGGTATCGGCACCATCATGGGCCTCGTTGTCGGTGCAATCATTTGTTATCAGATCCAGTTCACCGATATCAGTGAACACATGCCCGAGTTCGCGACTCTCAAAGCCATGGGGTATCCTTCAAGCTATTTTTGGGGCTTGGTCCTATGCCAGTCACTCTACTTAGCATGTCTTGGATTCGCGCCAGGAGCGCTCGTGTCATGGGGCTTGTACTGGTTATTAGCTGAGGCCAGCGGATTGATCATGCGGATGACGATCTATCGACTGGGTTTTGTGTGGCTACTCACGGTCAGTATGTGTGTCGTGAGTGGGGCGCTTGCTATTCGCAAGTTGTTTCGAGCTGACCCTGCAAGCTTGTTTTGATGATGAATTCGCCAGGATAGGCTTCCGATCGGGATTGTCCCGGCGGACGCCACAAGTGGGTAGCTACAAAGGCAATTCGCTATGATGCTTGCATCGTTTTAAAAAATCTCCGCCGGGTTTATCCCGGCGGAATCAGCGATTTTAGTATGCGGCACTAAATGAACCAAATCGATGATTCCGCTGGGACAAGCCCAAACGGAGATCAATTGTTATTCGCTTTCTTGTAGCTGCCCACTTGTCGCTCCGCCCCGACATGCGGGACGGAAGCGATGCGACAAATCATCAATTCAATTGCTACTTGGAAACAGAGGTGACCAACCATGCTCGTCCCTTGCAACAGCGTTGCGATAGTCCGCCGCAAGCCTCTGCGAGTGCAATCTCAGCCAGTTTGGCCTCAAGTCGACGTTCGACTTCAATTGCTTTCGCACCCAGCAAGGATGTTTTCGCGGACACAAGATCCGCAGGACGACTGTCACCCAACTCAGCGAGCCGTTCGAGTTGCTCAAGCCGCTTGGCCCACGAGCCGGTTGTCTCTTTCGATAGGCCGATGCGTTGATAGGCCAACTCGAGTGCAATCGCTTTTTCCGATATTTCGCGTCGAATCGTGCTGGCTTGCGTTTCGCAGGCAATCGCAATCGACTGTTTCAAATTGTTGGTTAACACAGTGTTGTCATCGCGTCCAAGCACTCGATCGAGAAAGCAACGCTTAGGCAAAGGTAAACTCGCCAAGCCCGTTGCGTTGTTGACGATGGATGACAACATCGGCGCCGTGCCGCTGTTAATCTGTCTGCTCAAACACTGAAGTGCTAACAGATCATGGCGATGCCCAAAGGCGAATTGCTGAAGATATTCAAAGTCGAGCGTTTGCTCGCGAACTTCGAGCGGTTCGAGGACGGATGCGTCCCAGTCATACTGCACGTGAGTTGCATCGTTCAACGATTCCTTCAACTGTCGGTCGCGTTGCTGCAGCTGGATGCGCTGCAAGTTGAAAGTGATCGATTCCCGGTCGAACGATGTGAGGTCGACCGCGGCTGCGAGGCCCTTTTGCTGAATCGCTAATTGACGCTCGCGCTGTTTTTGAAGCTCGGCTTTCGAAAGTTCGAGCAATGCAAACTGCTCCACAATCGCAGCTCTCGCGTAGTAAGCCCGCAACGCGATGGCCGCCGCGAGATCCTGCTGGTGGTCTGCCTGGAATTGTAGGAACTGTGCGATCGCACTAGCCGCTTGACGTGTGCAGTCATCTTCTTCGCAATAAAGCTGTTGGACTGCCTGGGCGTGTTGCCGAAGCTGTTTGGCTGGCAACCATTCGCACGCCGCTCGACAAGCTACGCTTCGCGAGTCAATTAAATTTCGAGACTCAATCGAATTCGTCGAGATGTCCGCGCTAACCGCGTCGATAGACGGCCGCTGGAGGACTTTAACTTCGGTAACAGAGGACTTGGCTTTTGCGTCTGGCTCTTGCTGGGTCGGCGGACTACTTGCAGGAAGCCCTTGCTCTGCGGCCGAAATCTGGAAAGCGGGTATTCTTGAACTCGAATCCGCTCGTTTCGCGCTGGCGGTGGTTACGCCGTTTTCTTTGAATACTACATCAACTTTCGGTGACTGTGCGAGCGTATTGCTAGCGATAGCCAAAACCATGGCGCATGTCAGCGACCAGCCGCAGCTCGCATTGCGCAGAAATT
This sequence comes from Planctomycetia bacterium, assembly GCA_031412515.1. Classification (GTDB taxonomy): domain Bacteria; phylum Planctomycetota; class Planctomycetia; order Pirellulales; family Pirellulaceae; genus Aureliella. Next base: position 36,596 of record JANODD010000158.1, read on the forward strand.
TCATGGACGTCAGTCGCTAACAAGAATGCGTTCAAGGACGATAACGAAGACACTACTTAGTGAATCGAACGAAACGATTGTGCGACTAAAGGGTGGCTGGAATGGTGACGGATAGTTGGCTCAGGCAATCTATGCTGATCGTGGAAGAGGTAGGCTCTTGGCTGTCTGCATCAGCACCTTGAGCAACCACTTGATAGCCGAGTTGCGTTGTAGGGATCGAGCCACAAGTTGTGTTGTAGAAGACTCGTATTGTAGAAAAAAAGAAAAGCTCCCGGATCGTGAACGAGTCCCAGGGGGGCGGAGGACTGCGCGATTACTATCCGGGAGCAAGTTTCTTTTTAGAGCGGATTTGACCGAAACCTCCATGTTTCAATCACCGCTTTATCCGTAACCGAGTCTGATTTGGGAAACTCAAGACAATGAGTTTTCTTTCATCTGTCGGATACTTTTGCATTCAGTTGGCCTCTGGAAGAATTAGCAAACTTGGCATCCGTGCACAAGAGCGTTTTTCCCTGATCGCAAACTTTTTTGAACACTCGTTAGCATTTTAAAAGTTCAGTGCAATCACACCTAATCCAACTTTTGCCGCTGACCGTTTCTTTGTGTCAGTCACTGTCAGCGACGGAGGTGAAGATAGAGGCAGATGGGTACTAGGGTCAAGGCGACTTTAGCATCTTCATAGCGATTTTTTGAAAGTGACTTTGCAACCGAAATTGCTATCACATCGGGAGCCTATTCGGTAACCTCCTATCCCGCGCATTTCAACAGTTGTCGCACACATGGCCGATGACAAAGCACGTAGTCCTTCGTCTAAAATAAAAAACTAGTCGCCCATGAGAGCGACTAGTTTCGATATGAATAGATCAAGAGGTTAACGCTGAACTACTTCTTCGAAAACTTATCGGCTGAAACTTTGATTGTGCCCAGATCGTTCACACCTTCCTTGACCTCGAAATCGAATCGGTTCTTGCTCCATTTTTCGGACTTTCCTCCGACATTGACCTCGTCGAGTTTACCGATCTCATGGAAAGCTCGGAAAGTGACTTTGCCGACTGGCACATTGGTGATTTCAATGACGCCATTTTCGTCTGAGATGCCAACACAGGGATGTTCTGGAATAATCAAAAACGCTTTCATCCAAGGATGGACATTACATTCAACAGGGCTGGGTGCTGGTTCAGCTTCCTCGATTTTCAGATCCTTCTCGCTATTGGCAGGCACCAAGAAGTTAACAGCTTGATTTTTGAAGAAACTAAAATTCGCGTTATGCCCAGTTGGATCACTGTTCTTTACGGTAATCGTTTGGCCAGGATGAACGACCAGAACGTGAGGAACAAAAACGCAGTTCTTGTTGTCGAGAACGATCTTCTTTGCCACAGGCTTTTCGAGATCGGGATGAATGTCCTTCACCTTGCTTGTCTTGTCAATAAAGATCGCAACGTTCTTTAGTCCACCGTCTTTTCCAACGACTAAGTTTTCAGTCATGATGCCGAGAGCGGCACAGACGGGATCGGCAGCAGCGTTGATTTTCGTCGGTTCAGCAACTTTGCCGTCCACAACAAACTTCGCTCTCAGCGTTCCCCATTTCTTCGTCTGAGCAACGTAGATTACTTTGCTCGGCTTGGCAGGTTCTGCAGCTTCAGTGGCTGAAGCTGCAGTCGACTCAGCAGCTACCGGAGTATCTACAGTTTGTGTTTCAGGTACGGCCAATGCCACAGGGCTAGAAGGCTGCGCGCAGCCGCCAAGTGCGAAACTGCAGGTTAAGGCCGCAAATGTAAAGAATTTCTTCATCTTGCTCATTCACTCCAATGAATTTGGCTGTATTTGACCGCAGTGCTCTGGCAGCCACCGTGTCAGTTAACTTCAATATGCTCGTTGGCGACGACTGCATTTTCTGGCACAGTTTCGAACCAACCGCTCAAAAGACCTCGATATTATAGGTCGATTCCTCAGATTTCCCAACTCCCCTGAATTTTTGGGTTAAAAAATTGACGAGTGCTCCAACGCATTTTACCTTTGGGGTTAGCCAAAATGATGTCGGGGCACATACAACATTGGAACGGGAGAACGAGGCTCAAATTAAATCTGGACAAAGCACTAGCTCCATTACCGCTTTGAAATCGCCTGTTTCCGAGCCGCTTCAAACTCGTCGCCAGCGTTCCATATGGGCATTTCTGGTTGTTCAGCCAATTCCAGTCCGACTTGCATCAGCAAACGGGCGTCATCGATCGCTCCCGCCAAGTCCCAGTTCTCCTGGAATTCGTCGCCAGGTTGATGATAGATCTTCTCGACCCACGCTTCGAGTTGCTCTTTGCCCCATCCGTCCGGCTTGCCAACAACATTGATTCCACTATGCAAATAAACACCGGGCACACCGACCTTCGCCAAACTAAATTGATCGCTGCGGTAGTAGTACCCACGATCAGGGAAATAGTCCGGTACGACCGTTCGCCCCTGCAATTTCGCCACCGCCTCGACCCAGCCATCCAAATTCGATTTGCCATTTCCAATCAAATTCAAATCGTGCGTCTTGCCGAGAAAGTTGATTCCGTCAATGTTGATCACAGCAGCCATGTTGCCCGGCGCGATCGGCGGATTAGCGGCCATGAATTTCGAACCCAGCAACCCCTGCTCTTCGGCTCCCACGACCGCAAACAGGATCGAACGCTTCGGGCGTTCTGTAAGCGTACTGATCGCTTTGGCAATCGTCAGTAAACTGGCCGTTCCCGACGCGTTATCAATAGCTCCGTTGTAAATATTGTCTCCCTTCGCGTCGCGAGCGGCTGCCAATCCGAGGTGGTCATGATGAGCCATAAAGATCACATGCTCTTGAGCCAATTTCGGATCACTGCCTGGAAGGATACCGAAGACGTTGCCAGTCATTTGCTCGCGAACTTTGCATGTCAAGTCAGCGGACATAGTTACGCCTAATGACACTGGCTTGAAGTCACGCGACTGCGCCGAAGTTCTAAGCGCATCGAGGTCCTTTCCGGCCAGCTTGCAGATCTTGCTTGCCGCATCATCGGTCAGCCAACCACGAATCTTCATGCGCGGCCCAGTGGAGCTTGCTAACTCAAATTCTTCACCACTCCATGAAGTTTGAATCACTTGGTACGGATAGCCCGCTGAAGCAGTGGTGTGAATGATCAGCGCACCAGCGGCACCCATCTTCGCCGCCATCTCGTACTTGTAATCCCACCGCCCATAGTAAAGTCGGCGTTTGCCCGCAAAGAGCTTTGGATCATCCTCAGGATCATTGTTCATCACCACCAGCATCTTGCCGCGAACATCGACATCCTTGAAATCGTCCCATTGATATTCGGGTGCCTGAATGCCATAGCCCACGAAGACCAACTCAGTATCTTTCAAACTAAGCAAATCCACTTGCTGGCCGCTGGTTAGCATCATGTCGTCGTGATGTTTCAACGTGACCGATTGTGCGCCATTCTTGAAATCGACGGTCGAGGGCGATTGAGTCGTAACGCCAACCAGCGGAACCGGTTGATACCAATTTCCATCGGCACCACCTGGTTTCAGTCCAAGTGATTCGAGCTGTGTTGCGACATAGAGCTGAGCCAATTCGTCGCCTCGAGACCCTGGGCCACGACCTTCCAGTAAATCGTGCGATAGAAAGCGGATGTGAGCTTTTAGGGCAGCCTCAGTAACTTGATTGGTCGCGCTCACGTGCTGTGGATTCGGAGCCCAATCCGAGCTCTGAGCAACAAGCAGTGAGTTAGTTTCTAAACAAAAGACGGCAGTCAGTAACAGTATTTTCAGTCGCAGACTGCTAAGTTGAAATCGCATAGTGCATCCCAAAGCATTCCCGGTGGCTAGCATTAATTAGAGGAGCCCGTGATTGTAGTCCATTGTGGCTGGTTTCGTAAGAAACCGGATGCTGGGCTAAGTTACATCAGTTGGTAGGGTGCTTTTT
>JANODD010000159.1:0-47005 GCA_031412515.1 Planctomycetia bacterium
CTCGAATACACCAATCTCGCCGGCCACACGGAACATGCCGCGCGCAAAGCCGGGCTGGCCAAGTGGCTCCCGACCACCGACGCCGCCGATCTCCCCCACGCCCGCGGCGGCGGTGAAGAAGGCGACAAGGCCGCAAAGAAGGCGAAACGAAAACCCGCGAAGTAACCGGTCAGCGCCCATCTTACCAAGGTTCCAACCATTGCCGGCTTGCGTCGATCGGGTGGATCAAAATGATCGGTCGTCGCTATTCCCTCTCATGAAACTTCGTTCCCTCCTCGTCCTCTTCTGCACGCTCGCGTTGCAGGCGGTTCCGGCGGCCGATGCGAAGCGCACCAATGTGCTCTTCCTCATCGCCGATGACCTCAACAATCTGCTCGGCTGCTACGGCGATCCGCAGGCGAAGACGCCGAACCTCGATAAGCTCGCCGCGCGCGGTGTCCGCTTTGATCGCGCGTATTGCACTTTCCCGCTCTGCGGGCCGAGCCGGAACTCAATGCTCACCGGGCTGTACCCGAACAGCACGGGCATTCAAGCTAACTCGCAGATCTTTCGTCAAACAATTCCAACGCAGGTGAGTCTGCCGCAAGCCTTTCGGCAGTCAGGTTATCTCGCAGCACGTGTCGGAAAACTCTATCACTACAACGTGCCGAATTCGATTGGCACCAACGGCCACGATGACCCCGGGTCTTGGGAAATCGAATGCAATCCAGCGGGCGTCGATCGGCTGGAAGAGCAGCCATCGATTACAACGCTGACCCCCAATCAATTTGGTGGCACGCTCAGTTGGTATGCTTCACCTAAAAGCGATGAACATCATACGGATGCCAAATTAGCATCTGATGCGGAATGGATTCTTGAGCGTTGTGCAAAACGCAAAGATCGTCCATTCTTTTTGGCGGTTGGTTTCTTTCGGCCGCACACACCCTATGTTGCACCCAAAGAACCCTATTTTGGCTTGCATCCCGAGGCATCAATGCCTGTGGTAGCAGGTGTGAAGGAAGATCAAGCGGATATTCCCGGTCCCGGGCTGGGTAGCTACAAGAAAGAACAAGACAAGTTGACTGATCCGCTCCGCCGACAAGCTCGTCAGGCGTACAACGCGAGCATCAGTTTCATGGACGCACAGGTGGGTCGCGTCGTCGATACTCTCGATCGACTTGGTCTATCGGAGAACACGATTATTGTCTTTACAAGCGATCATGGGTATCACGTCGGTGAACATGGATTGTGGCAAAAGCAAAGCCTGTTCGAAGAGAGCTCGCGTGTTCCATTACTAGTCGTTGCACCTGGAAGAGCCAAGGCGGGAAGTCGCAGCGAGTCGTTGGTGTCGCACGTCGATCTATTTCCGACATTGGCCGAATTGTGTGGAGTTACCAAGCCAACCAATCTGCAAGGACAAAGTTTGGTAACGATGCTAAATAATCCCGAACAAATTGGCCGAGGCTGGGCGCTGACACAGGTCGTGCGCGGTGGCCGATTCAATCGCGCGGGAGCCAGTCCCGCGGTTGCCGATGAAGGCACTCAGTTCTTCGGGTACAGCTTGCGGACAGCCCGTTGGCGATACACCGAGTGGGGCGAAGGTGAATATGGTCGCGAACTTTACGATCACGACGCCGATCCAAAAGAGATAACGAACTTGGCAGAGAAACCAGAGCACGCAGCAACGATCGCAGATCTGTCCGCACAACTGAAAGCAGCGGTAAAAACCACCGTGCCCGCAGACGGAAAGATCCCTCAAATCAAAACGGCAACCTGGGCACCAAATTTAACCGATCCTTAGGTGACGTATTTGTAGCTGGTTTAACGGTTCTCGATGCTACCACCGTGTTGATCCGTTCGATGATTCGTTTTGGATTCGATGAATGTGTTCAGCAAGTATCCATTTGCGCAGTGAACTTCGACTCCATCAAAGCCAGCTTGTTTGGCGCGTTCGGCGGCCGAGCGATAATCAGCGATGGTGGTTGCGATTTCTGACACGGTCAATGCATGGGGAACTTCGTACGGTTCTTTCCCTTTGGGCGTGTGGATTGCATCGCCTTCAATCTTAATTGCTGACGCGGCAACTGCTGGCTGGTCGTTATGGAAGCTGCTATGCGATGCGCGACCGCAGTGCCAGAGTTGCAAGAAGATGGGGCTCCCTTTTGCATGAACTGCGTCGACTGTTTGCTTCCAGGCCGTCGCCATGGCGTCGGTATAGATTCCAGGCGACTCATTCCAGCCATTTGCCTGCTCGGAGATCGTCGTCGCTTCGGTAATAACCAGACCTGCGGCGCTTCGCTGTGCATAATACTCAGCCATCAAAGCATTAGGCAGACGTTCTTTACCGGCTCGTGCACGAGTCATCGGAGCGAGCGCGATTCGATTCTTTAATTGCAGGCCGTGCATTAAAAACGGTTGAAACAAGGCATGGTTGGACATTGTGAATGAGTTCCAGTTTGGTATTTGGTTAAGAGGTAGGTTTCGCGTTCTCGGCCGTGCGTGATCAGAGCCGAACTTATTGATTTCGGCATAAGTAGCGGGTTCGGCGGTCGGGACGACCGCGCTGCGTTAAGAAATTCACTTGTTATGTAATGCTCAATTTACAATACGACGTGCGTCAAGATAAGTGACAGTTTATGGTTTCTTCGCGACGACGACGTAACGAGTGGTACGAGTCGCTGGCATTTTATTGGTTTCTGTCATCAAGTTAACAGATTGGATTTTAAAGCCAACTTTTTCAAGCAGATAAGGCATGGTCGCCATCGACTGGCACGCGGACAACGGTAACAAATCCACTTCGGCCTCGAACATTTCCGTCCATGCCGATCGTCCATAAAAGCCGTCGATGGCAATGGCTGTTCCGCCGGGCTTTAACCAGTAAAACCAGTTTTCAAAGGCGACAAGCGGATCGAACAAGCCGTTCACCAACTGCCGCGAAGCGACGACGTCAAATTGTGATTCGGCAAAATGAGTTCGATCTTCGATCGCATCGCAAAACCCTTCAACGCATTTGACTGTACCAAGTTCTGGCTTCGTTCGAATCAACGCCAGCATCGCCGGCGATGGTTCTAGCGCAGTTAGCGAAAGCTCAGCAGCTTGCAGTAGTATTTTGCTGAGCGTCCCGGAACCAGCTCCAGCATCCAAAATATTTAGCCCGTTTTGGAACGAATAGACCTGCTGTAGGTCCGACAGGTACGCCGCTTCGTCGGCATTAGAAAGGGTACCTACATATGTATCGTAGGCCGCCGCTTCGTTTACATCGTACTTGGCGACATAACGTTCTCTTGCCGTTTTGCGATCGGTGTTCCAATTCACATCAATGTCCTAGCATTAGCAAGTAGCTGGTTTCGTGAGAAACCGGATGCATAAGAGAAGTCCTCGCTTCGCCCGGTTTCTCACGAAACCAGCTACATCTGCTCCTTTATGTCCTGATCGATTCTTTCATACTGATAAAGTCCGAGAGCAGAAAAATGACGGTGACGAACGCGAGTACAATCTCGGTGATCGTCAGTAGTTTTGCGGGAATCGTCTGAGGAGTGATGTCGCCGTAGCCGAAGAAGGTGAAATTTAAAATGCTGAAGTACGTGAAGTCAAAGATCTGTTCTAGCATTGTTTCAGTCAAGTCGATGCTACTGAAGCTTCCCGAGTCGATTGAATGTAAGCAGTGATAGTCGAGCCCAAAGGAGAGCGTAATCTGTGACATATTGATCAGCATTAGCATCATAAAGCGATGGTAGGCCATATTGTCGCGCGATGCCCGCAAGAGCTGCTGTAGGTTTTCGAGCCCAAAGAAAGCGGTCTTGGCCCACGAGAGCAGAATGACAATCATGATCAACGAGCTGGCAGCCCAATGCAATTTTGAGATAAGGGCTTGCGTGACGATCCATGCGCCCACAATCAAAACGTATTCGGCAATGTTTTGAATGATGGCAGCTCGTGAGAAAGGCTGCGACGGGACAGTAGAGACTCTCAAACGATCAGCTCCCCTTGGCCGACTTGGCTGGTCGCTTGTCGATAGCCCTCGAGCGCTTGCGGTAAGAGCTTTTCCAAGTCCGATGCGCGGCGTGCATCAGCCGGATGTGTCGATAGGAACTCAGGCGGCTTAGCATCTTTACTGGCGGAAGCAAAACGCGTCCAAAAGCGAGGAGCTTCAGCCGGGTCGTAACCCGCTTTGGCCATTAACATCACCCCAATCTGATCCGCCTCCGATTCATGCTTGCGACTATAGGGTAAAAGGAACCCATAGTTGGTGCCCGCTCCATAGGCTTTCATCCAAAGATCTTTGGTGACTTGTTCTTTGTTTCGAAGAATGTAGCCAACGCCTGTTTGCACAACGTTGACCGCCGCCGTTTGGCTCATACGTTCACCACCGTGCCTCGCTAGCACGTGCGCCACCTCATGGCTCATCACTACCGCCAAGCCCGCTTCGTTTTGGCAGACCGGTAGGATGCCTTCGTACACGACAATCTTCCCACCTGGCAAGCAAAACGCGTTCTGCTCTTCGCTAGCCACGACGCGAGTTTCCCATTGGTAATCATTGCGACCGCAGACTCCGGCGATCCGCAAACCAACTCGTTCGACAATCTGTTGATAGCGAGAATTCGTTGATGCCGTCTCTTTAGAAACAACGTCAGCGAACGATTGCTGGCCCATCGAGACTTCAGTCCCTTCGGGATAAAACATCATTTGATGTCGGCCGGTGATTGGAGCCGTCTTGCACCCGCAACATCCGAATAACATTCCCAACGAAGTAGTCTTAAAAAAAGTCCGTCGATCCATGACAGATTCCTTGTCAGCATTCAATCAGCATCTGCACTAAGCGGCAATATACTAGCAGGTCGGGCTAGTGGGGGAGAATAGAAATTTGCATGCCATGTTGCTAGCAAAACCAAGCTGGCAATTTGCATTTGACTTTATAAATGGTTGTTTAGGAGCACCCGAAGGCAGCAGGATTCGGCGGCAGCAGAACTTCTTTGACAGGAAGATTAATGACAGGAAAATTACCGTGCAAAAATTTTCCTGTCATTAATTTTCCTGTTAAATTTGTTTTCATCGCCATCATACTGCATCGCGAAAGGCCTCAGTGGGTTGCAACTTGGCGGCGCGCCACGCGGGAAGCAGAGCACCAACGACTCCGATGACCAAGGCGAGTACCACGCCCTCAATCAAAACAATCAAGTCGATACTAGGACTGAGAATGCCTTTGGCGGCTGGAGCTTGACTGAGCGCCCATGCACCAACAATCGCAAGCACGGCACCTATCATGCTTGCAATGAACGCAATCGCGCAGGACTCGGCGAGGATCATCATGACGACGCGGCGACGCGGCCAACCGATCGCGCGAAGAATGCCGATCTCACGAGTGCGTTCGAGGACACTGGTCATCATGGTATTCAATGTTCCGATCGCTCCAATGAAAATGGCAACGACGGACGTCATCCAAGCCATCGCACTGGACAACTGCATCCTTGTATCGGTCTTAACAAAGTCCTCAGTCGCCAGCGCAAGTAGTTTCGGATCCATTTTTTCAATCGCTTGAATGGCCTTAGCTGCTTGATCCGAGGTAACAGGCGTACGGAGAATGACGTTGATGTAAGTCACTTGACCGGCGCGGTCGGTGAGCGACTGTAACTGAGCAAGCGGCAAAATCATCGATCCATTTTCCCAAGTACTCGGGCTCTCGTAGATGCCTGCCACGCGGTATTTCTCTTCGAACAAATCAACGGAATCGCCCGGCGAAAGCTTCATTCGTTCGGCAAGATGAACGCCCAGGAGCAATGCCTTTGGTTCGTCGGCGGGCAGTGAATCTCCAGCCGCCAAGCGATAGTCGTGAAGCAACCACGAGTCCGGAGAAATCCCCATCGACGGGACGCCATAGACACCCTGAGCTTCGAAGGAAAGCGTTTCAAGCAGCACACCGGCGGCTCGTTCGACGACGGATGTAGCTTCGATTTTTGTCACAAACCCAAGATCCACAGAGCTGCTCAAGCGGTCTGCGGAACCTTGGCGCGAGACGACGATATCAACACCGTGAGCTGAATAAACTTCGGCAAACGATTTTGTAAATCCACGAGCGATGCCTAGGAGAGCTACCACCGCTGCGATTGCCGTCGATAACGCGGACAGCGTTAAGACCGTTCGAAATCGACGGCGTGTCAGGTTTTTTAGAATCAGGGAACTGAATCGCATAGATTTTGTAATTTGAGAAAGTCAAGGAATGGACTGGGTTTTGTGTGCCACTGGCTATGCCAGTGTATCGAAGCATATGAGTTCGAATCAACCATTTCATTCCAATGCATGAACCTATGCACAATGGTCGCCGAAGTAATAATCTTCACACCGCGGCAGTAAGCACGTATTGGAATGTGTAACAGTACACTTGCTTTTAAACTTCGGCAACATCGGGGCAAGCGAGTTGGCGTTGGCACGATTAGCGGCAATTAACTCAACTGCTTCGGCCCACTGGCCTTTCCCAATTGCATTCGGTTCTGCCGATGCAATTGGGAAAGCCAGTGGCACACCAAACCAGAATGCGGAAGCCGGCAGCGTCCAATACGAGGCCTTAACGATAGCGCCAGTCTTGGTGGCCGTCGTAGAGCATGGTTTCGTCAACGATTTTAAAAAGGGCGGGATCATAGGCCTGCAGTTGTTCGCGAGTTGTTATGGGTCGTGGAGATCCAACGGGCGGAAAGCCACGACCGGCAGCGTCAAAGTAAGCTTCAACACCCGTCGCCCAATACTCGGCTGTGTTCCTTGCTGGGGGAGTGCCCTGCCAAAGCCCCTGCTTAATCGAAGCATCAAAAGTTTCACGCACTCGAAGTTCGAAGCGAACATCCATTCGCTCTATGGGCTCAGATGACTTGTTCCAAATCAATCGTTGTTCGTACTGCTGAGAATCGCGGCGTACCGTTGTAAATCGTTCATCCACTTCACGACTGGCAGCTACACTAAAAACCGCTTTAGCCATCTGACCAACCAACAAGCAACGACCACTGGCTGGGTCACCTAGACCACCAAGCAAGTTCTCTTCCGGAACAACGATTACTTTCTTCTCGATTGTGTAATCGCAGTGACGCGACATAGCGGGGCTCGCTTGTGCGCGCTCGTCAGCAAACTCTGGCAAGTCCGTCAGCAACTCACCTTTCGCTAACACAACGACTTTTGCGTTGTCGTTGATCAATGCCTTGAGCAGATCGTGACGGTAAGCAAACATTTTTCGGATCGTATCGTTAGCTTTCAGTAGAGCTTCATCGCCGACCTTGGCCGATCCCAAGACCGGAAACTCGCGCGCCCAAGTGAATTTTTCATAGAACGGGTTGAACTTGAATTTATCCGGTGGCGCGATAACGCTCGGTTGCTTCTGCATGGGTGTGAAACGCCAGTCATTCCTTGGCGACAATCGGAATGTTTCACGCACTAATTCGTAGCCCTCCGGATCGTAATCCTTCAACTGTTCGCGAGTGCCGATAGCCGAGTGATTCCAGTTATTGATACGATTGCAGTCGAAATAAGCTTGAGCAATCTCGGCCCAATACTCGCCTGCGTTGGAGCCTGCATAAGCGAACTTATAGCGGCCTTGCTCCACAGCATGTCGATAGACTTTTGCCATGCGGTCACTCCAACCTGAATCGATCCGGCGAAGTGCTGCGTCGATTGTATGACAGAATTCGTGTACAGCGATACTCTCGTCATCGTAGCGATCGAGGGCGAGATTGAGTAGATTCTCTTCACCAAAGCTGGTCACATCAAAGCCACCGGTCCCTCGAACTCGCTCGTTCTGAAACGCCGGATTAGGATGATTCCGGTACTCGGGCATATCGGTATAAACTTGGCTTTTGCCAATGACGATTAGTCGCGTTCCATTGTCGGCCATCGCTTTAAGAATGTCGGGCCGATCGGCCAGCATGTGAGTCACGATGTCATGCGTTCTTAATAGAGCCGCATCGTCCACATCCGCTCCAGCCGTGCAAGGCAGACCACCGATATCGATGAATTTCTTATAGAACAGTCGAGCCGCTTCACGATCTTTTTCACGAACTTTTTCGAAGTACGAAGCGGGCGGCTCAATAACTTGCGGCTCAGCAAAAGCCGAACCGCAAAGTACGAAGACAAGTTGCACAAGGCATGCAGCCTCGCGAAAACTCTTCCAGGCTCTGTTGTGTACTCGCAACTTCACGCGACACGCTCCCTGTTTGGCTGATAAATAACCACTTTTGATCCAGCGATGTAATCATGCAAGCAGCGACGGTCTGCGCCGAAAATCAGTAACTCATCGACTATGGAAAGCGAAACAGGATGATATCACGATGATGTCACCTATTTGGTCAATAGGTATACGCCAAATTGAAATTGAAATCCAGCATGCCAATTTAAGGCTATACGAGGTGCTGCTTCAAATGATACTGAGTCACCGACTCTTAGAAGCCAACGATATGCTCTGGGGTGCCCTGGCGAGAACAGTGAGAAACGTTCCAGCAGCTAACGGAGTCTGTTGATTTAGCAGCAATACACGAATGTTCCTAGACGCTAGCCAAAGTGGATGACCGGTTTTTCGGAGCGCGGGCGTCCCCGCCCAATGTCACTCACTTTCGAATGGCTGTACTCAATATAAGGATAGTATTCGCTTGCCGAGGTTAAAGACTATCAGCCGGAACGCGTTAGAGAGCGTCCTGCTTAGGAATGAACTTGAAAACGCGGATTTACAGGTGATTTATCAGCCGGAAGGCGTTAGCCGACGGCTTTCAATACACAACCGGAGGCTAACGCCTTCCGGCTGATAAGACTATACCACCGTAATGATCAGCTTCAGTTCAAACTCCTAAGCAGGACGCTCTCTAACGCGTTACGGCGGATAGGACCAGCCCGACGCAATAACAACCGTGCCGCCAATTTCGAAAGTGAGACGACCTCCATAAGAACTGTAATCACTTGGGCTTACTAACCCGAATGCGTTAGCGAGAGAAACATGTTCGCTAGCGCATTCACAAAGCCCTAGCGTAATTCTTCGAAGTTGCGTATTAAAGGAGGTTTTGACCGCCCTGGTCGTTTCAGCAAACTCCTCAATCGCATCTATTCAAAATGAACGCAACCATAACTGTCGATCTGGATTTGGAAGTCGCCTGCCAGGCAATTGCACGAGAGCTTTCAGTCAAAGTCACTCAAGTCCAAGCCACTGTCGAACTTTTAGATGCTGGCAATACCATTCCGTTTATTGCTCGCTATCGCAAAGAAGCGACGCAAGGTTTGGACGAGTTGGCTTTGCGGGCGATTGAAGATGCTATTGAAAAGGCCCGTGAACTGGCCGCTCGCAAGACAACGGTACTGAAGACGATCGAAGACCAAGGGCTGCTGACCACCGAACTTCGCAAGAAGATTTTGGACTGCCGCGATATGCCGACGCTCGAGGCGATTTACTTACCATACAAACCCAAACGACGCACTCGAGCTACAGTTGCCCGCGAACGCGGTTTACAGCCGCTTGCAGATCTGCTGCTGCAACAAAAGAGCCTAGGTAAGTCGAAACAAGATGTGCTGAAACAATTTATCAACAGCGAATTGGAAGTTGCCGACGCTGAAGCAGCTTTGCAAGGCGCGCTCGACATCGTCGCAGAGCAGTGGTCCGAAGATGCGACGACACGGACCTGGATGGCCAAAGAAGCACGAACGGAAGGTCGCGTCGCTTCGCAGGTCAAACGCGGCAAAAAGGAAGAAGCGAACAAGTTCGAGATGTATGTCGACTACCAGGAACCGGCCGCAAAAATCCCTTCGCATCGGTTGTTGGCAATGATGCGTGGCGAAGCTGAAGGCGTGCTGCGAGTCGAGATTCAAGTCGACAAAGAACACGCGGTATCGCAGCTGAAACAAAAATTGGTGCCGAACCGCAACTTTGAATTTCAATCCGAGTTGCTGGGGGCGGTCGAAGATTGCTTTGATCGGTTGCTGATGCCGGCGACTGAGTCCGCAGTGATGCAAGAACTCAAAGAGAAAGCCGACGAAGAAGCGATTGCGGTGTTCGGAAAGAACTTGCGAGAGTTGCTGATGGCTCCGCCAGCCGGCCCCAAAGTAACGATCGGCATCGATCCGGGATTTCGAACCGGCTGCAAGATAGCCGTCGTCGATGGTACCGGAAAATTCTTGACGAATGCGACCATTTATCCGACTCCGCCGCATAGTGATAGTGACGGAGCATCCAAAACACTTTTGGGTTTGATCACCAAATACAAAGTGGAATTGATTGCGATCGGTAATGGCACTGCGTCGCGTGAGACGGATGCGTTTGTCGCCGAGCTGATTCGTGAACACAAACTGAAAATCACCAAGGTCATGGTCAGTGAATCGGGCGCGTCGATTTATTCAGCTAGCGAATTAGCGGCCCGCGAATATCCGGATTTGGATCTCACGGTCCGCGGCGCGATCAGTATCGCGCATCGCCTGCAAGACCCATTGGCGGAACTGGTCAAAGCTGATCCAAAGTCGATTGGCGTCGGTCAGTATCAACACGACGTCAATCAGAAGCTACTGCGAAAAAGACTTGATCGCGAAGTTGAATCGTGTGTGAATAGCGTTGGAGTGGATTTGAACTTGGCCAGTGCGCCGCTGCTCTCGCACGTGGCCGGAATTGGACCAAAACTGGCCGAAAACATCGTTAGTTACAGAGATGAACATGGTCGCTTTGAGACAAGAGCTCAATTGCTAAAAGTCCCCAAGCTCGGGCAGAAAGCCTTTGAGCAAGCGGCTGGCTTTCTGCGCATTCGCGATGGAAAACAACCGCTTGATAACTCTGCGGTGCATCCCGAGAGCTATGGAGTTGTCGAACGCATGGCTAAACAATTGAAAGCCGATACGAAGTCGCTGGTTGGCAACGCAACGCTTTCACAGAAGCTCAAACCTGCAGACTTCGTTGACGATCGGTTTGGTTTGCCTACGGTCAGTGATATCATCCAAGAGTTGGCAAAACCGGGTCGCGATCCGCGCAGTGAGTTCCGCGTCGTTCAATTCTCGGACAGTGTGCATAGCATGGAAGACCTCAAGCCCAGCATGGTGCTTGAAGGGGTGATCACTAACGTGACGCACTTTGGAGCGTTTGTAGATATTGGAGTTCACCAGGATGCGCTGATTCACATCTCGCAACTGGCCAATACCTTCGTCAAGGATCCAAGTGAAGTTGTTGCGGTTGGCGACATCGTAAAGGTCAAAGTCCTCGAAGTTGACCTAGGCCGCAAACGTATCGCTGTAACTCGCAAATTCTAGGAAGATGTGGATGATAGCGCTGTCGTTGGCGATGTCGTTAGCGGGTTGGGGTCTACTGTTGTGAGCCGACGGCGCTAGCCGCGGGTGACCGAAGTATGAGACCCAAACGATCTGGTGACTGTCTAATGCCACGTGATTCATGGCAATCGCTATGTCCCTTGGATGGAATTTCAGTTAGGAACGATCACAACTTCGTTCACCCGCGGCTAGCGCCGTCGGCTCACCGAACCCGCGGCTAGCGTTGTCGGCTGACTTATCGATGTCGCCGACGCTTCGGGTTATGATATGGACATTGTCTTGTGCAGTGTTGTGCAGTGTCGACCAAACAAACAGGCCCAAAGCGCTTATCATCCGTTAAGAAAGAGCAACAACAATGTTAGTCTCTCAACTTGCTTCTTTTTTGCGGCTCGCACCTAATCTCACTTTCTTGTTGGTTGCGATTGGCCTTATCAGTTCAGCGGCTGCCGCAGATGGCGTAAAACGAGTTTCGTGGCAGTCGAATTTCATCGGCTCGCCCGAACCGCCACTGCCACTTGTACTAGAGCGAGCCTTTCCAGCGCTTGGCTTCATGGGACCGATATCTATTAATCGATTGCCCGACAGTGATCGATTTTTAGTCTTGGAGCAGAATAATAAAATCTGGTCGTTCATTGCGAAGGAAGATGTGCAGCGAGCTGATTTGTTGGTCGACTTTGCAAAACAGCGTCCGCTCTGCGGCAAGCTTGAGGGACACGACAAAGGGAACATTGCGCTGTACTCAATCGCTTTCCATCCGCAGTACTTTAAAAATCGTTTTGCGTTTGTGTGTTATGTATCAGAAGGAAAAGATGGTCAGAAAACGCATATCTCACGATTCACAATCGATTCCAGCGATACGCCTCAACTGCTGGTTGATTCCGAAGTTGAGATAATTACCTGCGATGGCGGAGGGCACAACGGATGCACGTTGTTGTTCGACAAGTCCGGCTACCTCTACATCTCGATCGGTGATTTGACGGAGCCTTCGCCTCCGGATCGACTCAACACGGGACAAGATATCAGCGACCTGTATGCTTCGATTCTGCGAATTGATGTGGATCATACAGACTCTACGCACAACTATTCGATCCCTGCGGACAATCCGTTCGTGAAACTGAAGAGTGCGCGGCCCGAAGTGTTTGCTTATGGGCTTCGGAATCCATTTCGAATGTCGATCGATCCAGTGACGGAAGATTTGTGGGTCGGCGACGTGGGCTGGGAAGCTTGGGAGATGGTTTATCGTGTTAAGCCTGGTGGCAATTATGGTTGGGCCATCAAAGAAGGTCCCGGCGATGTAAAGCCCCAGAAGCCGGGTCCGACTCCGATCTTGCCAGCAGAGATTGCGCTGGGGCATAACGAAGCCGCGTCGGTGACTGGAGGTTTTGTCTATCGTGGTAAGAAACATGCCGTGATGAACGGAAAATATATCTTCGGCGATTGGATCACTCGCAAGTTCTGGGCAGCTAGTTTCGATCCTCAAAAAGTTACCAAGCTCGAAGAGATCGCGGTCGGAAACGTCAAACCGATTTGTTTTGAAGTAGATGGCGAAGGTGAGTTGCTGATTCTTGAATACAGCGAAGGGAATCAAGAGGGAGGCATCTATCGCTTCGTGCCCAATCCTGCAGCCGGCGCGCCGGTCGATCGGTTTCCGAGAAAGCTAAGCGAATCTGGATTGTTTGCCAATATATCCGAGTTCGAGCCGGCTCCTGGTGTCGCTCGTTACGAAATCAACGCGCCGATGTGGGCTGACGGTGCGCAGGTAGACTACTTGCTGGCGATTCCGGGTAATGAGACTGCTGTGTTTTATCAGAATTCGCAAAAGACGTTCAACTGGTTCAATACTACGGTGACGATGCCGATTGGATCGGCGCTCGTGAAGACTTATTCAATGCCTATCGACTGCCGGAAGCCTGAAATACTTCGACGCATAGAGACTCAAGTTGCGCTGAAAGATGCTCAAGGTGAGTGGCAGTACTACACGTATCGCTGGAATGATGAAGGCTCTGATGCGGAACTCGTGCCTGCGGACGGTTCAAGTCAAAAGATTGTGATTGAAGAAAGCAACGGACCTCGAAAACTGAATTGGCAATTTGCGTCCAGGTCGCAATGTCGAACTTGTCACACGCCATGGACTGGAGAGACGGTGGGCTTCGTCGAAGCACAGTTGAGAAATCCAAGCGAGGCGACAGACGCCTGGCGTGAGCTTTCACTGGGTGGTTGGACCTCGATCCACGAGAAACCAGGACCGCTCGATGACAAGAATTATTCGGCGCTGGTTAATCCGCACGATGCGACCCAGCCACTTGATCGACGTGCAAGGTCGTATTTGCATACCAATTGTGCTCATTGCCACATGAACGGTGGCAACGCGTCGACCGTTTTTGAAACACTGTTCAACAAGCCGCTACCACAATCCAAGATGCTGGTAACAAAGCCAATGCGAGGTGATTTTGGATTGAGCGAATCCAGCATTGTGACACCGGGAGCGCCGACGCAATCGGTGCTGTATTACCGTATAGCCAAATCGGGTACTGGTCGCATGCCACATATTGGTTCGCAACTGACCGATGCTGCGGGTGTGCGCTTGATTGGACAATGGATCGCAAGTTTGCCAAAAAACATAGACCACTTGGCGGCGATCGACCAGTTGTGCAGCCCAACGGTTAATAAGGATGATGAGCAGCGGTTAAAGGCGGCTCGTAAGTTGTTCCAAAGCTTGGAGGGATGCATCGAGTTATCGACTGCGTTAGCTGAGAAGCGTGTGCCGCATTGGTTGGTGCGTCCAATTGTTGCCGAAGCGTTGAAGCTGGATGACGCGGCGCGACGTGAATTGATCGAACCGTACGCGGAGGCTGATCAGCAAGTCGATAGACTGGGCCCGAACATCGATGTTGCTAGGCTGTTATCAATGGAAGGCGATCCGGCTGGGGGTGAGAAATTGTTTGCGGAAGGTGTTGGTCAGTGTTCGCAGTGTCATCGCATTGGAAAAATCGGAAAAGAGGTCGGTCCAGAATTGTCGCGGATAGCAGACAAACTAAAAACTCGTGAAAAGATTTTGAATAGTATCCTCGAACCGTCGGCAGAAATTGAAGAAAAGTATCGAGCTGTAACGGTCTTAACTGTTGACGGGCAGACTCGAGTGGGGCGTGTGCTCAGTCGCGAAGGGCAACGCCTTACGCTGCAAGATGCCGAAGGGAAGCAGATCGAGATTCCGAGCGATGATATCGAGCTCGAGAAACCCGTTACCAGTTCACTGATGCCGCAGCAGCTGTTGTCGCAACTGACGGCTGAGCAGGCTGCGAATCTGATAGCATATTTATATTCGCTTCGTTAGCTGAGTATCTAAACATGAAAAGCAAGATGATGCCGAGCCAACTAGCGTCGAGACCTACTTTCTTTCAACGGTCAATGTGGTTTATCAGCTGCATGTTGCTCGCCCCAGTTGTTGCCTTGGCAGAATATCCACAAGACGAACGCCCTTATCCGGCAAAAGGCTACGCATGGGAAAACAACCAGCTTGGGATGGACGAGCGGGTGCCAAAGCCTTGGACGCCATTGCATTACGATGGCGAAAACGTCGAGTGTTGGGGGCGGCGATTTTCCTTTGGCCGCGGTGCGTTGCCGACTCAAATCACCAGCCAGAAGCATGACCTATTTGTCACCGCGCCGAAAATCGAGTGGCGCGTCGACGGACGTGACGTGATAACGGGTGCTGGCGGCCAACTCGAACAAGGCGTGAAGTCGGATCACAAAAGTGTCCGCAGTTGGAAATCAACAGTGGGCTCGCATCAGGTGAGCATTACGACATCGCTCGAATACGATGGATTTCTTCATGTCGCATTGCGTCTTGTTCCCAAAGGTACTGCGACTATTGAGCGGCTGGCGTTGACTTTCACGATGCCACGCAATCAAGCGACCATGATGAATCACTTTGAGGAATATGATTTTGAATTGCAACATGTGAATCATGATAATGTGTTGGGCACCGCAAGCCGAATTGTTAAACCGATATCGATGGCGTTCACCCCTTCAGTATGGATTGGTAATCACGAAGTCGGCATCGAGTGGTCATGCGAGAGTAATGCGGGTTGGGCTCCAATGAATTCATCCGAGGCGATTCAAATCGTCCATGGCAGAGATCACACCATGTTGAAGGTTAATGTCATCACAAACCCTCGGCGTACCGAAGAGCCTTTTGAATTGAGCTTTGCACTTATGCCAACTCCAGCCAAGCCCCGCGCGGATGGCTGGCGACGATTAAGGTTGACGACTGCGATGAGCGAAACGGCGGGCTTTGAAAAGGAGGACCGTGTCTTTGGCTTTGCGATGGGGCTTCCCGTGAAGTATCGCGGTTTGCCACTGATGCTCTCGCAATCAGAGAAGGCGACCAATGAGATTGCAGCATTGCGTAGAGTCGCTGTAAAAAATCATGCGGGTTTTATTCCCTATGGATCGCTGTATGGAATGCCTGCGCTACTGCCCGATGGCGAGTGGAAGGATTATGCACCGACGTGGCGTGTCAACCCAAACGGCGGTTCGGTAGCGAACGTCAACTGGGGCAACGCACTCGGCCTGCCAAAAGGTGCTGAGTCGTTAATCTATGTGTGCCCGACACAACGCAGTTTCCAGGATTTTTTAGTTTGGCAGTATGTTCAAGCGCTCGAACAAGATCACATCAACGGTGTTTATTTCGACGTTTCGGAACCAAATTACACATGTGTTAGCCCCGGGCACCAGCACGCGGGTTCTCACGAGCGAGGCTGGCAGTATTTTCCACTTTTCTCACAGCGACGTTTGATGCAGCGGCTTTATGTCGCCTGCCGAGATCGTGATCCTGGGTTCCTGATCACGCAACACTGTGCCATGCAGTCAGCGGTCACTTCGACTTTCACGGACGTTGTAATCAAAGGGGAAGCGCTTAATAGGACATTCAAGCAAAAACACTACACGCCGGCAATTGCACAAACAGATCCTACGGCCTACGTGCCTGATTACGGCAAGTTGCCGGCCGAATACTTTGAGTTGCATTTCACGCCGCAGCAAGGCCCAGTACTGATGCTGCTGCCGCAAGTCGTAAAGACAAACGAGGAGCTCATGCGTCGTGAGCCCGAACTGAATTCACGGTACACTCGCATAATGCTCGCCCACGCCGCTGTCTGTGACGTTCCCGTGATGAAATCGCACGCAGATCTTGGCCTCTGTTCTTGCTTGGAACGCGCGCAGGTGAGTTCCGGTATCGTCGAAGCTTTCGCCTTTCACGGGCCATGGGAAGCTGCGAAGTATCTTAACGCGGGTGGGAAAGCGTTTTCAATTGGCGTCTATTTGAAACCGACTAATGGGAGTGTTGCGATTCTTGTAGCAAACCTTGGCAAGACCACTGAACAAGAAACAATTACGCTGAACCTGAGTGCGCTGGCGGCTGAAGGAATCACTCCGACCAACAACGCTCGCATGATTTCTGTCTTTGCTAATGAGGAATCGAGCATTACAGTCGATGCTCCCATTCAGATAGAGCTCGAATCTGGCGATATGAAGATTATCGCCTGGGAATAGACAGGAGCGCGGACGTCTCTCCGCAAGCTGATTTTGGAGCCGGGAGTGACCGAGTGAGTTTTGACGGCGCTAGCCGCGGGTCCTGTGAGCCGACGGCGCTAGCCGCGGGTGAGCGAAGTCGTTGTCATTCATAACAGTAGTATAATTTAAGCACTATTCTTGACTGGGTAGACGTAGTGGTCGTGCATGATCCAGGGAGGCCTCCAATGAATACTATTTTCCGTGCATCATGTCTCGTTGGAAAGTCACCGAACCGTGCTGAGTCACATACTTCGTTCACCCGCGGCTAGCGTCGATGGCTCGCTGGTCAAACCCGGCAGGAGCGACCCACAAAAAATAACAAGTTCGAGGTTACCTGGCCTCTTACAGGATGAGCAAATCAACTGATGTTGCTAAAATGGATCGGTGCGCACTCTAGGAGCGTGGTTCACTTGTGCGCACTGAACATTGCAAAGGCTTTTTAAGGACTCTTGAATGAATCGCAGTCGAATTGATGTTTACTCTTCCGGTGGTCAGCGATTAATTGAAGCTTTTCAAGGGTTGAATTGCGACCAGTTGTTTGCGGTGCCGGTCCCTGGGACTTGGTCGTTGCATCAGATTGCCATTCATATGATGGATAGCGACTTGATCGGCTCAGACCGCATGAAGCGGATTGCGGCGATGGATAAGCCGCTGCTGATTGGTTATGACGAAAGTGCATTCGCGAAGCTACCAGGAGTGGAGCAAGTGGACACAATGGCGGCTTGTCGGTTGTTCGATCAAAACCGTCAGATGACGGCGACCATTTTCCGAGCGCTTCCCGACGCGAGTTTTGACCGCTGGGGTATTCACAACGAAATCGGCCGAGTGACGCTGGGAGAGATGATTGAAAAGTACATTCATCATTTGGAAGGTCACTTGGACCACGTTGCTAAGAAGCGTGCGATGGTGACAGGCTAAAAAGAATGACAATGAATAAGAACGGAATCCGTAAGCGCAGCAAGATGAGATTGCGCCGGAGCCATAAGGTTGGAACGGCTCCGGGAACCGTCAATGCCGACCCAAATGCACAAACGACCAATATTCGTGTCATGTGCTACAGTCCAAACGCGATTCACGAGCAGGCGATCACTTCGGTCAATGATTTACGAGGCATTTTGAACAAGTGGCCCATGATCTGGATCGACGTCTCAGGCTTGGGGACGGCGTCGACTATTTTGCAGCTAGGCGAATTGCTTAGTCTGCATCCGCTGGCACTTGAAGATGCTGTTAACGTACATCAGCGGTCGAAGGTTGACGCGTTCGCAGATCACTTGTTCATCGTCGCTCGGATGTGCAATCCTGGTGAAGGTCATATTACGGAGCAGGTTAGCTTCTTCCTAAAGCCTGGTGTTTTGATCACGTTTCAAGAGAGAACCGGCGATTGCTGGGATCCGATACGCGAGCGAATTCGTGCGGGCAGGGGTAACTTGCGAACTTCGGGAGTCGACTACCTTGCATATGCTTTACTTGACTCGGTAGTCGACAGTTATTTCCCAGCCGTCGATAGAATTGGTGAGCAACTGGATAGCTATGACGAGCAGCTCGATAGCGCCGACAGCAAGGCTCGCTATCATGGACTCCATGAAGTGCGCCATCAATTGCTGGGGCTTAGGCGATCGATCCGCCCACACCGCGACATGATCAACGAATTGATTCGCGACGACTTGCCATTGATCAGTATTGAAACGCGAGTCTTTCTGCGGGACTGCTTTGATCACGTGATTCAGTTGTTGGATCTGGTTGACACCTATCGCGAGTTAACGGCGGACTTGCGAGAGTATCAAATGTCGCTGAACAGTCACCGCATGAACGAGATCATGAAAGTGCTGACGGTGATCTCAACAATCTTTATGCCGTTGAGTTTCATCGTAGGCTTGTACGGCATGAACTTTGACAATTCACCATGGAATATGCCAGAGTTGCATTGGCGTTACGGTTACTTGTTTGCACTTGGGTTGATGCTCGCATCCGTCATGGGAATGCTCTGGTATTTTCGTCGTAAAGGTTGGTTTTGAAGGAGGCTTGCGACTGCCCTGCTTTTCATATTTCCCATTACTCACATTCTTCTCATCAGATACCCCAAAAGAAGAATCGCAAGCTGGAAGCACACGCCACTAGAGCAACTGAAATTCAGGTAGTGTGCTGATGGTGTGGAGGACTTCGCGAAGTTGATTTTCTTTAGGAGAACTGCCAAGAAGTTTAACTAGCTGCGATTCGATGTCCGGCGCAAGTGGAATCGCCAATAACAAATCGCTGAACCAGCGAACAATGGCCTGGGGAGAATTGAGGGACTGCGGAGAATCTTGCTTTTGCGCTTGCACGTAGGCTTCAAGCGAGCCGGCGGCAAACTTAGTCGATTCGTGGTTCAAGATATCGCGGACCAAGTTGGCGCGGCCGAGCAGGGTTGATGAATTGATCCATGCGCGACCTCCATCCCAGCCCTTTACGTTGGGTGGATAGAACAGACCATGACCGAGTTTGGTCAAGTTGTCTGCTAAACGCACTGTGTTGGTTGTGCCTTCGAGAGCTCGTAGGAATCCAATGGCGAGCTCGATCGGCGAACGCACTTTGCGAGCCAACGCATGCTCAGAGAAAAACAAGTTGCTGCTAAGAATTCGAGTTACGACTGGACCGATCTTCAAGCCGTTGGAACGAAACTGATCCGCCAGCGGCTTGAGCAGTTCCCGCGTCGGTTTCGGTTCGTCAAACACAAAATAACGAACGAGTTTCCCAACAATGAAGTAAGGCATGGCATCTTGATCGAGCACCACTCGGACAGCGTCTTCGCCGTCAAAGTCGCGGGACTTGCCGAATAGTTGCTTTGTACCGTTGTCGTGCTGGTAACTGTTCTCACGAAATTTTTTGTTCTTGATTTCCCAGCCGGTGAAGCAGCGTGCCAATTGCTGAACGTCTTGTTCGGTGTAGTTGCCTTCCCCTAAGCAAAAGAGCTCCATCAACTCTCGAGCGAAGTTCTCATTCGGATGCGCTTTGCGGTTGGTAACTGAGTCAAGATAGATCAACATCGCCGGGTCACGTGAAATCGCTTGCACCAGCGGCTCAAATTCACCCAACGCGTTTTCGCGAAGGAGTCGATTCTGATTCCACATCAGTTCAGCGACTTGCACTTTTTCGGCACCGGTCGCAAAGTGCCCATGCCAAAACAGCGTTGTCTTTTCCAGCAGCTGAGCTGGTGTGTAAAGCAAGCGATAGACCCAGGCCGCCGCCAGTTGCTTTGGATCCCCACCGGCAATTACAGTTTGCGCCAGCGCGTCGGCTTGAATTTCGAAGTTGGTTGAGTTCGCATCGGCAGCGATTAACTTGCGGACTGTTGCGGCCGGTGTCGAAGCGGCTGCTTCGTCAAGCTTCGCGACACTCGCACCAAAACCAGCGCGACGGAACAGGTGCGCCGCTGCGCGACGGTTCCAGGGCCGCTCCGCGGTGGGTTCAAATTCCTGCCAAGCCCATTGGGGGTCGATTTGTTGCATGACTGTTATACTAGTTGTAGATGTTTATGCGACTAGTAAGATTGTAGCATGGTTTGTTTTTGATCTCTCGTGGCGGACGCTGCCGGCGTCCGCGAGAACTAACGCGAGCAGAGCTGACTTGGGGACGTACAACGTTGAATCCATACGATCCACCAAACGTAGCCGATCGGTCAGACCTGAAAGCAACGCCTTCAGGATGGTGGGTCGCGATTTCGTATTCGATGCCACTACTGATCATATTTACATTCATGAATGCAGATGGTTGGTACGGCACAGGAAGTTCCGGTATGTTCCAGTCGATGCTGCGGATTGTTGCGTTTTTCGTTGGTGTTGGGTGTGCTTACTATGTTCTCATTTTTGGTACGATGCTAAAAAGACTAGCTGCTGCTCCAGCGGCCTTGGGGTACACCGCATTGGCACTCGGAATCTTGTGGGACAAGTTTCTGTAAAGTCTGCTTGCGCTAACGGCTAAAACATTGGTCAAATAACGGACGAACAAAAAAATGGACCGAAGTTGCGAGTAAGGTCTTTTTTCTATGGTGTCCCAATCCCTCGCAACGTCGGTGATTTCAAACGTTCCTGGCTCGACAAACCATGTGCAAATGCCCGCACCATTGCATCCAGAACCCAGGGTTACGCCATTACTCGCCTTGAGGCTCGCAATGGCTAACCCTGGGCTATATTGTTTGGCCACGTTGTGGCGGGTCAACTAAGTTCGCGGGTTTAACGCTAAGGCCACGTCCATGCCTTCGATGATTTGGTTGTGCGCAAATTACTATGCTGCGGCTTCGACGACATTGCAGCATGTCAACCAAGATCAGCTACACTCCAAGCTTGCAATACCGCTGCCCAACAGGCCAGGAATCTATATCGAATACGCCGTTGGTTCTGATACCGTTCCTGCACACGAACCGCTGCGGTCTCTGAACTAACTTGGGCCTGAACGCAGGGTGTTCGTCGGTAAACGGTTGAGACTCGAAATTAACCAAAAATTCCAATTGTGCGAACGTCCAACCAGTCGGTAAAAGTTAAACTATGGGCTGAACTCAACGCCTACAAACGGATGTCGCCATGAAAAAAAATATATCCACCCTTCTGAACAGTCTTGATCGCCGCGGTTTCTTGCAAGCTTCGGCTGCGTTCGGATTGGCAGGTATGGCCGCTCGGCCTGCACTGGGAATCACGAGCACAAAGAGTTTTGCTAACGATCCGTTTAGCCTTGGCGTAGCATCCGGCGACCCAAGTCCGGATGGGTTCGTTCTGTGGACACGCCTTGCACCCGATCCGCTCAACGGCGGCGGAATGAAACCGGAGCCCGTAAAAGTTCGCTGGGAGGTTGCCACCGATGATTCGATGAAGAAGATCGTTCAGCAAGGTGAAGTTGCCGCGACAGCTGACTGGGGACATTCGGTTCACGTCGAAGTCGCGGGACTGGAACCCAATCGACCATATTGGTATCGCTTTACTGCTGGCGATGCGCAAAGTCCCGTTGGACGGGGACGTACGGCTCCGAAAATGGAGACCGCTTTCGATAAACTGCGATTCGCGTTCGCTTCGTGTCAGCACTACGAAACCGGTTACTACCACGCTTACCGCGACATGATTGCTCAGGAACAGGATTTGATTATTCACTTGGGTGATTATATCTATGAAGGGGCAGCGGCTACAGGGAGAATTCGAGCTCACATTGGTCCCGAAATCAATTCGCTCGATGAGTATCGCAACCGGTATGCGCTTTACAAATCCGACGAGGATCTCAAAGCCGCTCATGCGCATTGTCCTTGGCTAGTGACTTGGGACGATCATGAATTCGAAAACAACTATGCCAACGATCATTCCGAAGACAAAGGAATGGATCCCGTTTTGTTTCTCGAGCGACGCGCGCGGTCTTATCAAGCTTATTATGAACACATGCCGCTGCGCAAGTCGCAATTGCCATCGGGACCGAACTTGAAGCTTTATCGCGGTTCGTCGTTTGGAAATCTGGTGCAGTTTCATGTTCTTGATACTCGACAATATCGTACGCCTCAGCCCTGTGGCGACGGAAACAAACCGCTGTGCGATGAAGTGTTTTCAAAAGACGCGACTTTGCTGGGCACCGCTCAAGAGCAATGGCTGACGGATGGTCTTGGCAAAGCGAATGCCAAGTGGAATGTGCTGGCGCAGCAGATCATGATGGGGCGCGTTGATCGCAATCCAGAAGAAGGAGTCGCGATGAGTATGGACCAGTGGGCGGGTTACGATGTACCGAGAACGCGACTGCTTTCTTGGCTACGCGATCACAAAGTTGCCAATCCCGTAGTGCTGACCGGTGACATTCATTCAAACTGGGTCAACGATTTAAAGACCAATTTTGATGATGCAAGCCAACCGACTGTGGCCACTGAGTTCGTTGGCACTTCGATTAGTTCGGGTGGCGATGGCACGGAGACTCGCAAGGACACCGCTGGAGTATTGCGAGACAATCCCTTTGTCAAGTTTTACAACTGCGAGCGTGGTTACGTTCGTTGTACGGTCACTCCAGAGCAATGGGAAAGCGACTATCGCGTTGTAACAAGTGTTACTAAGCCGACGTTTGAGGCATTGTCGCGGGCTAAGTTTGTTGTCGAAGCTGGAAGAGCCGGAGCATTGAGAACGTAGGACCGAGCGGAGAATGCGGAATTCGCGTGGCAAGAAAATGTTTGCTACGATAAAATCGAACGCGTTAATCGTTTAATTTGTCACCGCGAACATGGAAACAAAAATGGATCTCAGAATTTTTGTCATTTGCCTATGCTTGATAAGCGGAGCAGACACCTTCGCAGATGAACCGCAATCCCTAAACGAGCCAAGCTTAAAAGATCTTTTAGCAAAGATCGAGAAATTAGAGCAGCGCATCAAGGACCTCGAAGCCACGCGGTTGCCGCCAGCGGTTTATCAGTACAATGCACTCTCTTCACCAGTTATTCAGACACCGGCCACTCAAACACCAACTTTACCACCTTTCATTCAGCAGTATGTGCCAGTCGACCCGAAAAGTCCGAGACGCTTACTCGACCGGCCAAGCATTCAAGTTACGCCTCGTCCCACCATGGAAAGTGTGCCAAATACGTGGCGTCGGCATGAATTCAATGGCAGCTACTATTACACGGTTCCGCTCAGTAGTTCGAATGCGCAGTCCAAAGTTTTCTAATCGATGGTCGCTCACGTAGATCCTGGTGTAGTATAATTGGGGATGTCATTTTGGAGATTAATATAATGTCATCAACGATCGCAAACGCCGAGTCGACGATCCTTGCTCGGGTTATGTCAGTAGGAGTTTCCGTCCTCCCTGAGATTGTTGCCACAGAGATGCTTAAGTGGGAATTCTCCGACTTCGATCGTGTTCGCATGAGTGAGTTGGCGGCGAAGGCGCGGGCCGGCGAATTGACTGCCGAGGAGGAAGAAGAGACGGATGCTTATGAGCGCGTCGGTAGTTTTTTAGGTTTGATTAAATCTCAGGCTCGGCGTTCAATTCGGAGCAAATCGGATAACTAACGATGGAGCGAAAACTACGTGAGGAAGTCTGGCGACGCTCATCCTCGCGATGTGAATACTGCCAGTTGCCTCAGGAGTTTTCAGACGCGACTCATGAAATTGACCACATAGTCGCAGAGAAACACGCAGGGCAAACCGTTTCCGAGAATCTCGCCTTAGCTTGTTTTCCTTGTAACAATCATAAGGGCGCTAATATCGCGGGAATAGATCCAGTCAGCCAGTCTCTCGTTCGTCTTTTTCACCCAAGGAAGGATGTATGGGGCGAACATTTCTCGTGGAACGGTTCATTGCTAGTCGGAGAAACAGCGATTGGACGTACGACCGTTATGGTCTTAGAGATTAACCTTCGGCACCGTGCACTACACCGAGCTTCGCTAATTGAAGAAGGCGTTTTCCCACCGACCTGACCGAGCGAGCATAATTGGCTTATTAATCACTCAAGTTGACTTGGCTGTGGCGTGGCACTTAGAATCTGCGGGTTGAATGACGCTTATCTTACGATCCGGAAAACACTGTGCTTGATCCCAAACTGAAAAAGTCTGTTGCAATTCTGGGAGCGACAGGCAGTATTGGGACCGGTACGCTCGACGTGATGCGTTCGCTGGGCAATGATTGGCAAGTCATCGGTCTGTCGGCTCACAGGCAGCTTGCCGAAGCTGTGCAGGCTTCTCAGATTGCTCAGCCTCAGTATTTCGCGGCGACGTGCGTTGAAGCGGCAGCGAAGTTTGATTTCAGTGGTTTGCCGGCGGGGACAAAAGTTTTGAAGGGAGCCGACTCGCTGGTGGAATTGGCGACCTGCCCAGAAGTGGGCACTGTGGTGGCGGCTGTGGTGGGGTCGGCGGGGTTGATGAGCACCGTGGCGGCAGCGAAAGCCGGAAAGCGGTTGGCGCTGGCTAACAAAGAGGCTCTCGTCGTGGCTGGTGGGATTGTTACCGAAGCCTTGCGACAAAGCGGCGGCGAATTAATCCCGGTCGACAGCGAACACAGTGCGATTTTCCAAGCGATTCAGGCTGGAAAGGCCCAACAAGTCGAGCGAATCATTCTTACGGCAAGCGGCGGGCCGTTTCGGACTTGGACAAAAGATCGGCTCGCGACGGCTTCTGTGACTGACGCGTTGGCTCATCCGACTTGGCAAATGGGCCGAAAAATCACGATCGATTCGGCGACGATGATGAATAAAGCTCTAGAAGTCATCGAAGCTAGGTGGTTGTTTGACATTCCGGCTGATCGGATCCAAGTCGTTATTCATCCGCAATCGATCATTCATTCGATGGTAGAATTCGTCGATGGGTCGGTCGTGGCTCAGTTGAGTCCTCCTGATATGCGGCTTCCTATCCAATATGCACTTACGTACCCTGACCGAACCACCTGTCCTTGCCCTAAAATGAACTGGACGCAAACTCAGCGGTTAGAGTGGGAACCGGTCGATTTGGACCGCTTTCCGGCTCTGCGTTTGGGTTGGGAGGTGGCGGAGCGCGGTGGCAGCTGTGGCGCGGTCGTCAACGCGGCCAACGAGGCTGCGGTAGAATTGTTTTTGCAAGGTAAAATTCGCTTTACGGATATTGTGGCAGGCTGCTGCAAAGTTCTTGAAGAACATCATTTTGATCCAAGTCCGTCGCTCGAAGAATTAATGCGACTCGATCGTTGGGCGCGAGAGGAGATTGGCCAGTGGGCACGCTGTTAATCGATAGTTTGAGTTTTCTTTCTTCGGATTTCCTGCCATTGGCGGCATCGGAGCCGTCGCGATTGTCGGCGTGGATGACAAACGCGTGGGTCATTTTCCAGGGTGCACTAGGTCTCGGGTTTGTGGTTTTTGTTCACGAACTGGGTCACTTTTTGGCTGCGAAAACGTTTGGTGTCCGCTGCGACAAGTTTTATGTTGGCTTCGACGTGCCGATTTCTATTGGACCAATCAAGCTCCCGAGCACCCTTGGCAAATTCCAGTGGGGCGAGACTGAATACGGCATAGGCATCATTCCGCTAGGTGGATACGTCAAGATGTTAGGGCAGGACGATGATCCGCGCAAAGCTGAAGAAGAAGCCGAACGCAGTCGACTAGGCAATGGTGCCGACGCACCGCTCGACCCTCGCAGTTATCCAGCGAAGCCTGTTTGGCAACGGATGATCATCATCTCAGCGGGCGTGGTGATGAATCTGATTTTCGCAGTCATCATGGCGGGCGTCGCCTATCGTTACGGCGTCCCTTACACACCGACAGTTATCGGTGACGTTGTAGGTGGCGGACCTGCTTGGGAGGCGGGCGTATTGCCTGGCGATAAGTTGCTGAAGGTCGGCAACATGAGCGAAGAGAATCCGAATTTGCGTTTTGACGACTTTCGAATGGAAGTTGCTTTGCGAGGCAAAGATGGTCGAGGCACAGCGATTCCACTAACCATTGAACGCGGTACTGACAAACTTGAAATTTCGCCGTTGCCAACAAATCTTTACGATCCAGTCGGCGGCATCTATATGCTGGGCGTCGTATCCCCGAGCAGCACCACCTATGGCATGAAGGACTTTCCCAAGGGCTCATTTCTCGAAGCATCAAAACCCGACCTTCAAAGCGGTGACAAGATTGTTGCGGTGGACGGCGTTTCGCTGAAAAAGGATTCCCGTTTCGAACAGCCTCTAGGAAGCGACTTGACCACCCTTCTTCAAGAGAAATGGAACAAGCCAGTGCGTTTGTCCGTCGAGCGACCCGGCGCAAAGAAGGAAGATCCAGGGACAAAAGTTGAAGTCGAAATACCCGCGATTCCTGTAAAGACTATCGGTTTAGACTTTGAAATGGGACCGATCACCGCGATTCGTAAAGGCTCGACAGCGGAGGCGGCGGGTTTAAAAGTCGGCGATAAGATCGTTTCGATCGATGGCGAGCCTGTCACTCAAGCATTGCGGTTGCCAACTTTGGTAGCAACCAAAGCTGGCAAGGTGATTGAGTTGAAGGTTCAGCGTAAAATCGCGAGCAAAGAAAAGTCGGAAAAGAGCGCCGATACTGCTCCCGAGACATCCGAATTAACGTTTCAGCTTGCGACCAGCGAACACCCGCAGTTCGACAACATCGCCATGTTCGGTGGTGTGCAAACGCTAGCTGACGTTGGCATCGCTTACGAAGTTTCCAACATTGTTAGCAGTGTCGATCCAACCTTTGTCGCTGATGATGCAATCAAGGTCGGCGACGCGCTTGCACAGATACGCTGGGAGCCAAGCGAAGAGGCTAAGAAATCTCTTGCGGAACTGTACAGCCCCAAGGGAATGCGAATCGTGCTTGCGGATCAATTGGTCGATCACTCGTTAACGATTGCAAGCATGTTTGATCAATTGCAAGATGCGCCCACCGATATGAACATACGATGTTACTTAAAGCGTGACGGCAAAACGGTCGAGGCAATAACGAAACTGCAGTACGCAAGCGATTGGTTTTGGTTCCAACGCGGCCTTGGGATGAAAGCGCTCTCAGATATTCATTCAGTGGATTCGATTCCAGAAGCGGTCGCGCTCGGGGCATCGGAGACTTGGCGGCGTTTTAAAGAAGTGCTAAGCGTCCTGCGACTCTTGGCGACCGGCAAACTCGGTGCGGGCAGTCTCGGTGGACCTATCAAGATCTTCCAAGCCGCTGGACAGGAAGCTAGTCAAGGCGTATCGCGACTACTCTTGTTCCTCACGTTTCTCAGTGCCAACCTAGCCATCCTGAACTTCTTGCCGATCCCTGCCCTCGATGGAGGTCATATGGTCTTTCTTACCGCTGAAGCGATTCGAGGCAAGCCAGTTAGCGAAGCTCTGCAAGTTCGTTTAACCGTGGTCGGTATGATGTGCTTGCTGTCTCTCATGGCGTTCGTTATCGTCAAGGACTTCGTCGATCTCATCCCCTAATTCTGCATTCATGATTGTCTTTGATGCCGTCGGTACGCTGATTTTCGCGCGTCCGACAGTGGCCGAAGTCTACTTGGAAGTTGCCGGTCGGTTTGATTGGTCGGGCGGCCTTTCTGAAATTGAAGAGCGGTTCCGATCTTCGTTTTCTAGTTTGTCCGGTAGGGATCTGGATTGGGCTACTAGTGAATCGCTCCAACGCCAGCGTTGGCGTGAGTTGGTTGGTAAAGTTTTCGTTGAACTCGATGCACCGCGAGTTGACTTGATCTTCGAGCAACTTTGGGATCACTTTGCTCAGCCGACATCGTGGGAGATTTTTTCAGACGCGCTGGCCGCGATTGAAATTTGCAACGAGCGTGGTGTGCCCTGGTGTATAGGTTCGAACTTCGATGCTCGTTTACACCAAGTAGCTGCCGGTCACTCGCAGTTGGAAAATTGCCAACGGGTGTTTTGCAGCAGTGAAGTTGGCTTCGATAAACCTGCTGTCGAGTTTTTCGGCGAGATTGAAAAGTCGCTGGGATTAAGCAGTAATCAACTGATCATGGTCGGCGACGACGCTCGCTTGGATGCCGCTGCGGCTGAACAAGCCGGCTGGATTGGATTGTGGTTGAATCGCAATTCGGGAAAATCGACGATTGATTTCGATGGGCCACCGCAGTTGAAGTCGCTTGAAGAGTTGGAAATGTGGCTGGTGTGATGTAGCTCGTTTCGTTTTAGTGGTAGCTGGTTTCGTGAGAAACCGGATGAATTGGTGGCGACTTTCACTGCGTCCGGTTTCTCACGAAACCAGCTACCTACCAAGTCCCCCGGTTTCCTACCGGGCAAAAGTGCGTAAGCTTGAGAGCTTACAAATTCACTTCGAGGAGAACTTCTGATGAGCCTAATTGGCACAAATGTGGTCGTGGTTGGCGGTGGAACTGGAATCGGTCAAGCAATTGCTCGTTCGTTAGATAAAGCAGGCGCTACAGTGGCCATTGGCGGTCGACGCGAAGATGCTTTGCGAGAAACTGCGTCAGGAACCAAGATGTTCCTGCACGCCATCGATGTGGCTTCGCGCGAAAGTACCAACGACTTCTTTGATTGGGCCACGCAGCAACTCGGTCAAATCGATGTTCTGATCAATGCGGCTGGCGTGAATATCAAAGATCGCAGTATGGCGGAGATGCCTCCCGAGGAATGGGACCGCGTGATGGGTATCAACGCGACGGGCGCTTATAACTGCATGGCTGCAGTCCTGCCAGCGATGCGCGGTCGCAAGAGTGGCACGATCATTAATATTTCATCGGTCGCTGGCAAACGGGCCTCGGCGCTAGGCGGTATCGCTTACTGTGCTAGTAAGTTTGCGATGACGGCCCTTGGCACAAGCGTTGCCAACGAAGTCGGACCCGAGGGTGTTCGCGTCACAAATGTTTATCCTGGTGAGGTCAACACACCGATACTTGAAAATCGACCAACCCCCGTATCTGAAGAGCACAAGCAAAAGATTCTTCAGCCAGAACATGTGGCTGAATTAGTGCTCTGTCTTGTGTCGCTACCACCGTCTGTGCATGTGCCTGAAGTGGTGATTAAACCGCTGTGGCAAGTTTGGTATTGAGTGTCGCACAATTGTCTCAATTGTTGCAGCTACGATTGAGACAATCGTGCGACAATCAACTTGCCAAACCTAAATCAAAGCTGGGCTAAGCACTAGCCTATAGCTTGGGACCATTTATCCCGAGCGTCTGCTTGGAATGATCAGCAGCAAAAATAAAGGCTGTTCCAAAAGATTATTGGTAAGAAAATGGAGGTAAAAAAATCTGGGAAGGAGAGCTATCTTAGCCAGAATATTTGATTGAGTTGGTGCGGTATCTTGTTGCGTTACCACTGTCAGTGCATTTGCCTGAAGTGGCAATTAACACTACAACGCACAATGGAGCTTTCGATGCCAGTAACAAATCCCTCGCTACTTTTGCGGAGCAAAAGGCGACAATGCTCCCTTTTAGTATTAATTAATCCGCTTCTGCAATGTCGGTATTAATCGCCCACCTTGAAAGCGATCTATCCCGATGACCAAAACTGAGGACAGAAGTTCGATCAACCCGTATGCTCCAGTTTCAGTGATTGGACTCAATTATTCGATGCGATTGAATTCGAATACTTGTGGGTTGCGGGGCCAGTCACATTAGCCTCGGTCGGAATCACAAGTGTTATCATCGACCGTATAATCAGCCGAGTCCGCCAACGTGTTTCACATAAAGAAAACTGGTCGGCAAATGACCGCGATTGACCTACTGCCCAAGTTGTTCGCGAAGACTATTGAGGTGATCGATTATCTCGGGTTCTTCCTTAAGGTCTGCCAATTGAGTCAATTCGGAGTAAATGAGCTCCCAGTCAAGTTGGGATTCGCTACGAATTAAGATTCCCCGGATATCTTGCCAGTCTCGCGGGCGATTAGCGAATGCCTTCAGAATTATCAAATCGCTGGCTCCGCAAATTCTAATCATAGATTTGCCAGCCACAAATTGTTTCATTGACCGAGCAATGATGTCACGCTCAAATGGAAACGCTCCCAACGATATATCGACATCCACCCCAGCCTCCTCTTGGACCAATAAAACGCGATTGGCCAAGGCAAAGCCGGTAGCGTCTTCGATTCGCGGAGAGAGATTCTTGAGCAACTGTTTGATGATCGGGCGTTCGTTGCCAAAATCGGTCCAAACAGTTGCGTCGACATCGTTCGTGAGTCGTGGTTCGCCCCAGTGCTGGACTGCCAATCCTCCGATGAAGCAAAAATCAATTCCACGCGACTCCCAATCTACTTGAAGTCTGACTGCTGCTGCGATCAAATCACTCAGTTCGAAATCAGGAATCTTTCGTTTTCCTCATTATGTCAAGCAAATGTTTTCGAAGAAGCCACTGCTGCATCACTACCATTCCGTGCCGCTCAGGATTTCGTTCAAAGACCCGATAACCAGCTAGCGGACGACTTGGGCTTCCGCCAAGTCTTCTAAGTTCCTCGTCACGAATTGCCTGCAGTCGCGGCGCAGCTTCCTTCCATTGTTTTATCCACTGGTCGGCAAAAGGCGGAAGTTCTGCTGGCATGATGTGCTTTGCGGCAAACGAGTCAAATGGCAGGACGAATTGTCCCGCCAATGTTTAACCGACTGGTTAAGGCGTTTTGACTTTACTGCGAGCTTCGCGAAGTCCTCGGCTGAGGATGTCGCGCAGCATCGGCGAATAATCTTCATACTTGCTATGGTCAGGCGAGCCACCGGCATATTGAAAAATCGCATCGCGTGGTTTGGGACTCAGCGCGATCAGCGTACTGCTGACGGTACCATAGTCGCCACCCTTGAGGATCATCGATGGACGACCGTTCGGTGATGGTGTGCGAGCAAAGACTTTGCTGGCGACAGCCAAAAACTTAACCGGTGAATCCAACAACTGAAGCGTCAGCAAGCGATGAGCCAACTGCACACGATCGTCGGCCGGATCATTCAAGTTCTGGCAACCGATGATATTCAAACCATCTTCCAGCGGAAGCACTTCTTGCTCCTGGTCACTATGCACAACCCAGCCGCTCTCAGCATCGCAAACGACAAGGTTTAAACCCTCGTAGCGATGCAGCATCAGTTCTTCCATCGCTTTATCGACACCTTTGCGGGCCGAAGTGCAACGGAGGACTTCGCGCGCCAAAAGGCCTCGGCTGCGATTGCCAAACGTGTCTCCGCCGCTACTGCGACGATTGCATAAACCAACAAACAAACCATGTTGATTTACGCCCAACCAAGTGCCACCAGCACGCTGATCTAGGCCGCACAATACTCGCGGTTTGCCGGATTGAATGGAGGGGGATTGAGAGGGTCTATCGTAGTATTCTTCCCTGTTTGCAGCTACTAGAATCGGGCTCTCCGGAACAAGGCGGTAGAGGACAGCCAATAAGCTCATTGATACGGGCACTTCTCTTCAAGAGGTACTATCGCAGGTCACAACGCTAAAGTCCTACACTTCTGCGTTAACGCTGAAGACAATCTATCGAGCTTTAAGCGAAGAAAACACCCCCTAACGGGTGGATGGTCCACAGATTTCTCATTTGTCAAATAAAGTTGCCTGAGATATCGCTATAAACCCGCTCGCAATCCGAATTTGCCTCACTTATCCGTTAGAAACGGAACCTCTCGACCAGTCCCACGCCCTAGAAGGGGCGGTTTTGCGTAGAAGTAGAATCAGTAGAACAGCAACGGCGACGGCGATTAGGCTGATCCACTGCGCTATCGAAAGGCTGGTTCCAAGCTGACCGCCCTCGTCGCTGCGAATTCCTTCTTCTAGAAATCGCGAAGCAGCAGCAAGCAGAACAGCAATCGAGAAAGCCATTCCGTCTCGCAGTGGCAATGGTTGAATGCACCAAATCAACCAACACAAAAGTGCCGCGTTAATAGCGGCGTAGATTTGCGATGGATGTACAGGCAAGCTACGGGCTGGAAGCTGGTTGCTTGAAAAGTCGATTGTTGTTGAGTCAACGCGAACGTCCGCAGTGACCTTCGGTGGCGCAGCAGGATCGGAATCAGGATCAAACGGGGCGTTGAAGACTTGGATGTTCTCAAGCTTACTGCCCGGTTGAATTCCAGCTTCGGCCGCAAGACTGCCCGGTTCAACTTTAGCAATCGTTGCTTCCTTTTTACTCGAATGTTGTGATGCCAGTTCGATGCCAAGCAGCTTGCCAGATTCCAACTGGACCAAATACGGGCCGCTGCCTTGAGGAAACTGAATCGTTGGCAAATGCTCTGTGCAGACTCCTCCAAAGCAGCAGCCATTCATAAGGCATCCGATTCGGCCAAACGCAAGACCGATCAAAAACGCTGGTGCTACCAAATCACCGATGGCTCGGATGGGTTGTCGATGTTTGTAACAAAAGACAATTGCAGCGATAACGCCACCGATCATACCGCCATAAATGACCAAGCCGCCTTCGGTCAGTTTGACGATGGAGAAAAGGCGATCCATCAAAGCCTTATCCGAGAACTCGTCCCACTTCTGAACGACATAGAAAATTCTTGCACCAACGACCCCTCCTAACATCATCCAGAATCCAAGGCTGATAATCAGATCTGGTGAAATACCAAGTGAACGACCGCGATGAATCGTGATCCCAATCCCGCTGAGCAAACCGATGAGGACCAGCACTCCATAGCCACGAATCGGCAAGCCTAAAATGATCGGTGCTGCACCGGGTATCGCGACAGTCTGTTCGATATTCGGTAACACAAACATTACCAAAGCCGCAGCTACTCCCCACATCGGCAACCCGTTTAGAATCTCGGATGTTAGATCGACTGTTTTTCCCACGGCAGATTGCCGACGAGTGCTCCATGTAGTCCATCCGATCCAGCTAACGCAGCCAATTACCAAAGCGATTAACAGCCACCCAAAACCGAAGACGGTCATTCCCGCGAATTCGTGAGGTATAAAAAACAGCGTACTACGCATTCGCAGCTCCAGATTAATTGAAATATCGTAGCTGGTTTCGTGAGAAACCGGTTGAACTTGTAGACCACACTTGCTGCATCCGGTTTTTTACAAAACCAGCTACCTTCCGATCACTGACGTAGCTGGTTTCGTGAGAAACCGGTTGAATTTGTAGATCACTCTTGCTGCATCCGGTTTTTTACAAAACCAGCTACCTTCCGATCACTGACGTAGCCGGTTTCGTGAGAAACCGGTTGAACTTGTAGACCACACTTGCTGCATCCGGTTTTTTACAAAACCAGCTACCGACTCGGTACAACTTCAGCGGATGTGGGCATTATTGCAGCATGACCTGCCGGTGACCAGGGAATTAGCGACCAGGGGAACCAGTGACCAGGGAATCGGCGCCAGCAAATCGTGTACTAAGGCAATTCAACTAGCCATCTGGCGACATTCGGGCCGCGGTTTCGATTATTCTAAGAGTTCCTCTCCAGAAATCTCGCCTGTGAAGTGCTCTTCATTTCATGCAACCTACCATGCGTTTCAAAGACGTTTTCCTTGTATTCGTTACGCTAGCGATTGCAAGTCCATTGCAGAACGTTGCTTTCGCAGCCGAGCCTGACTTCGAACGCGACGTGGCTCCGCTGCTCGTTCAGCGATGCTTGGAGTGCCACGGATCGGTCGACCCAAGTGGTGGATTGGATCTCTCGCAGCACAATAGGCTGATTCGCGGTGGCGATAGTGGTTTGGTCATCAATTCCACTGGGCAAAGTCTCTTGCTCGAGCGATTGGTTCATGGCGAAATGCCACCTGAGAAAAACGGAAAGTCTCAAGCATTACCTGAAAAAGAGATCGCGATTTTTAAAGCATGGATTGAGGCAGGTGCCAATTGGCCCGAGGGTAGAGTGCTCGATCTATTCGAACGAACAACCACCAAAAGAGCCGGGCGCGACTGGTGGGCCTGGCAGCCTCTCAAGCTAACCAATGTCAAAGAGATAGGCGACGGCAACGCGATTGACCACTTCATTCAACAAAAGCTCGCCGAAAAGCCATTTACCGCTGCGCCTGCCGCTGATGGTAGAACGTTGTTGCGTCGCGTCTACTTTGACCTAATCGGCCTCCCGCCCAGCAGCGCCGACGTAACTGCATTCGAGCACGACGCATCGCCTGGTGCCTATGAACGAGTCGTCGATAAATTACTCGACTCAAAACAGTTTGGCGAACGATGGGCAAGACATTGGCTGGATCTAGTTCGATTTGCTGAGACAAACGGTTATGAACGGGATGCAGTGAAAGCCAACGCATGGCGATATCGCGATTGGGTCATTGACGCGTTCAACAACGATATGCCTTACGACCAGTTTGTTACCGAACAACTTGCCGGTGACGAAGTTCCAAACCGCAGCGAGTCATCCGTGATCGCCACTGGATTCTTGCGATTAGGGACATGGGATGATGAGCCCAACGATGCGCTCGAATATCAATACGATCGCTTGGAAGACATGGTGCACACGACGACCACGGCTTTTCTCGCGCTAACTGTTAAGTGCGCTCGCTGTCATGATCACAAGTTCGATGCGATTCCACAAACCGACTACTATCGTATCGCTGCTGCATATTGGGCTGGGCCGATCGCGCATCGCCAGCGAGAGTGGAACGGCGGGCCAACAAAAGAGGAACTGGGCTTTGACGTCTTGGGCTGGACGGACTTAAAACGCGATCCGCCCGAGTTGCATTTGTTAAAAAAAGGCGACGTACATCGTCCATTGCAAGTTGTTGCACCTGGGTCGTTAAGCGGCGCGGCAAAACTAGCGCGAGAGTTCGAGCCCGCGCCACCTACTTCAACAACCTCACAGCGACGCTTGCAGCTGGCCAAGTGGATTGTCGGCAAGCAAAATCCGCTTACCGCGAGGGTCGTCGTCAATCGACTGTGGCAGCATCACTTTGGGGAAGGATTGGTCCGCACGCCGGACAACTTTGGTTTTTTGGGAAACCCTCCAACGCATCCTGAATTACTCGACTGGTTAGCGGGTGACTTGATGGCTGGCGATTGGAAACTAAAGCGAGTGCACAAACTGATGGTGATGTCCAAAACCTACCAGCAGAGTTCTTTACATCCTGAGCAAGCCAAGTATGCGCAAACGGATGCAGGGAACCGCTATTGGTGGCGAGCCGAGCGACGCAGGCTGGATGCTGAGCAATTGCGGGATGCGATTTTACAGAGCAGCGGTCACTTGGGTCTTCGTATGGGCGGGCCGAGCTTCATGGCTGCGATCAGCGACGAAGCACTCGAGGGACTGTCGATGAAGTCAGGTGCCTACACTGCATCGCCACCCGAACAGACTCGCAGGCGGAGTATTTACATGTTTGCTAAACGCTCGCTAGCTGTTCCCATGATGACGGTTTTTGATAGTTGCGACACCACCGCGCCGACTGGACGACGGGATGTGTCGACAGTGGCACCACAAGCTTTAACGCTGCTCAACAACTCGTGGGTGCATGAGGAGAGTCGATCGATGGCCGAGCGCGTTGTTGCACTGGGACCGACGACTGAGGCACGCGTCGATGCGGCTTGGCAGATTGCCTTCGCACGCACACCTTCGGCGACTGAGAAACAAGCTGCGATTGAGTTCGTAAAACATTCCTCAACCGATGGTACTGACTTGACTGTTTGGTCGACGCTCTGTCATACGCTTATCAATACGAACGAATTTATCTACGTGGATTGATCTAAAATGCGTGAACAGCAATTTTCCACCGGATATCCTTGTGGACAGACTCGACGGCAAGCCCTCTGGCAAATGGGTGGCGGTTTCGCTGGACTCGCACTGGCTTCGTTGCTTGAGCAAGATGGTTTCTTTGCCAAGTATGCGGCCGACGATGAACCGATCAATCCGCTATCGCCGCGGCCTTCGCATTTTGCATGTAAGGCGAAAAGCTGTATCTTTTTGACGATGAACGGCGGCCCGAGCCAAGTCGACACTTGGGATTACAAACCTGAGTTAAAAAAGTATGCTGGCAAGCCGATGCCGACGGACAAAAAGTTCATCAACTCAGGCGGACGCGCAGTCGGCTTTCTTGCGCCAGCCGTTCGCCCATTCAAGCCCGGCGGTCAAAGTGGGACGATGGTGTCGGATTTTTTTCCGCGTTTGCGCGAGCATGTCGACAAGATGGCGATGATCAAATCATGTCATACCGATACGCATGCTCACGGTTCGGCGCTAGTCCAAATCAACACTGGTAAACCGATCATTGGTCGACCTTCGCTGGGCAGCTGGGTGACCTATGGCCTTGGTTCAGAAAATCAGAACTTGCCGGGCTATGTCGTGATGCTCGACAAACGTGGCGGTCCGATCGGAGGTCAACCGAACTGGTCGAGCGGCTTTATACCTGCTTCATTTCAAGGAACTTTATTTCGGCCTCAGGGCAATCCGATCTTAGACCTGACTCCTCCCGGCTCCGTTTCTCGCGCTGACCAGCGCTCGCAGCTCGACCTGCTCGCGAAGCTAAACAATGAGCACCTGCAGCAACGACCCGGCGGCGCCGAATTGGTGTCACGGGCCGCAAGTTACGAGCTCGCCTTCCGTATGCAGTCGGAAACGCCCGATGCAGTGGACTTGAGTGGCGAATCGGCGAACACGTTGGCGGCATATGGGGTCGAGCAACCGCAGACGGCTGAGTTTGGACGCAACTGCTTGATCGCCCGGCGGCTGGTCGAACGCGGAGTTCGGTTCATCCAGTTGTATTCCGGTGGTGGACATCTGGAAGAGACTTGGGACGCGCATGAAAGCGTCGAGAAGAACCACGGACGCCATGCAGGTGAGACGGACCAACCAATCGCTGCGCTGCTAACGGATTTAGAGCAACGCGGTTTGTTGGATTCAACGTTGATCGTATGGGGCGGCGAATTCGGCCGCATGCCGTTCAGCGAAGGAGTCGACAAGCCTGGTCGAAATCACAATCCGTATGGCTTTTCAATGTGGATGGCTGGCGGCGGGGTAAAGGGTGGAACCACCTATGGCGAAACCGATGAACTTGGTTTCGAAGCAGCCGTGAACAAGGTTCATGTTCACGACCTGCATGCTACGATTTTGCACTTGATGGGCATGGATCACACGCGTTTGACTTACTTTCACCAGGGTCGTGACGAACGACTCACCGATGTTTACGGTAATGTTGTGAAAGAAATTTTGGCTTGAGTTTTCGTGGCCGGTTTCTCACAAAACCAGCTTCAAGCATCAAGGCACTGCCAGTTCTTATTGAGGCTTGCCTACGCAGATGAGTTTTGTATCCGTTCGGATTAGCAAGTAGTCTTCGGCTAGGAGTGGTGTGCTTCGCGTTACTTCACCAAGCTTCACTTTGCCCAGTTCATGGAAACTGCGCGAAGCGGATAAAATCGTGACGGTTCCTTCTTCATCAATGCCAATCAACTTGTCGCCGGCGATCACTGGTGAAGTGGAGACGTTGCCGCCGATGCGTTCGCTCCAAAATGTTTCGCCATTGGTTGCGCTCACACAGGTTACAATTCCTTTGTCGGCCCACAAGAACAATAATTCTCCTTTGGCGACGGGAGTCGGAACGTAGGGTGCAATCGTATTCTTGATTTCAAATGCCAGATCGTGATTGCCTTTTAGACTCACTCCAAAAAGGATGTTCCCGCCTCCGCCTGAGCCTTCAGTACTGATGGCGATATCGCCTACGATCACAGGGCATGAAACACTCCGTTTGCTAAACACTTTGTTGTTCCATAATTGCTTTCCGGTGGCTGCATCCAGTGCAAACACTCCATCTCCAGTTTCAGCGAAAATCAGAATTTTCTTACCTTCTTCTTCGAGGACGCTGGGAGTGCCGTAACACGTGCGAACGGATTTACGAGGTGTCTCCCAAATCACATTGCCCGTTTTCGCATCGAGAGCCAGGACCGAACTGTCACCGGGGGCTACTCCGGTTGGAAGCTCTTCGGCATCTTGGTTATTGGAGAGAATCAGTTTGTCATCGACCAAGATCGGTGAACCCGCAAAACCATGGGCGCTGATATAACGTCCAAAATTTTTAGTCCATTGTTCAACACCATCATGCGAGTAGGCGGTAACGGTTAAGTTCTCAGGCGAGGCAAAAGCGAAGAACACGGATTGTGAATTCGCACAGGGCGTGCAGGAAGCATAGGTGCTTTTTGCATGAACGTTGTGCTTGGCGGTCCCGAACGACTTTCGCCAAAGTTCTTTGCCCGAGATTAAATCATAAGCCAGTGCATGCCGACTACTTTCTGCCTCGGCGCTCATAATGAACACTTTCTTGCCGAAGACGATTGGCGAGCCGTTGCCCTTGCCAGGCAAGTCGATATTCCAGGCGATATCCGAATCAGTCCATGGCAGCGGAACTTTGCACTGCTCTATGACTCCTTGTCCGTTCTCACCTCGAAAGCGACTCCAATCGGCACTTACGCGAACCGTTGGCAAAATCGCCATCTGGAGAATTGCGACAAAAAGGAAACATCGCAAAAATAGGGTTGAGTTTTGCATAGTTTGAGTTCGTTGTTTTTAGCTGGGCAAGTTGTGCGTGTTGAATCGCGAAAGTTGACGTCAGGCGGATATTATGGACCAAAGCCTAGGGGTCTTTCCAGCGTATCGAACCTGGAATGTTAAAAAAGTCTGGGAGTCCGTGACAAATGTGAGCCGCCGACACTACGGGTGCTAGCCGGGTTTTGTAAGTGAGCCGCCGGCGCTACTAACCGCGGGTGAACGAAGTGTGTGCCCCTAAGTGGCTTGAAGCCTATCCAATGAACATTATCCCCAGCATCGCACATAGTCGATGGCGGAACCAGTGACTATGCGCCGCCGACGTCCAACGGCGCATTGCGAAAGGTCTGCCGTTGGATGGATGCTTAATCTTGTACGACAACTACTCCGTTCACCCGCGGCTAGCGCCGGCTAGCACCGTCGGCTTACGGTTGCACTTAAACAGGCGAGCGCTGCTATCGCCAAAAGCCCAAATCCAATCGTACTGGCGAACCCCATTTCGATTCCGGCCCAGTCGCTGATAACGCCAACCGTCCAAGGACCCACTGCTCCACCGACCCCAGAAAAGGCGAACAGTATTCCAAGAATCGAACCCATGTTCTCTTGATGAATTGCCGACACCGATGCGGTCACCGTCGGAAAAACAATTGACATAAAGAGCCCAGATAGCGGCAAAAAAAAGAGCAGCGACGGGTGAGCAAAAACGCCTATGGACAGACATAAGCAGCTGCCAGCCAGCGCGATCGCAACGGCGCGATTATGGCCGATTGCGTCGACGACAAATGCGCCCAATAAACGTCCAAGCATCAATAACACAAAGAACGCCGACAAGTAATAAGAACTTCTTTCGACCAGCATACCTCGCTTTTGATGCAAGTACTCAATCATCCAAGCACCGACACCTAACTCGAGTGCAACGTAGGCGCTAAGCAGCAAATAATAGAGCCACATTTGTGTCGTAAACGCGAGCCGAAGCGTGCGCGGCGTATCGACGACTCGTTGAGGTTTGTGCGTTGTACCCGCAGACGTACTTTTGCCGATTGAAGGCCAAAACAGGACCGCTAAAAGAACCGCCAGAACGACGCTAGAAGCATAGATCCATTGCCAACTGAAACCAAGCTTTAGCAAGCCGGCAGCGAACAAGGGAACCGTCAACGAGCCAAGGCCGTGGAACGTGCCGAGTAGATTCAAGTAGCGTCCACGTGTTTGGCTGTGCAGCGCGACCATCAAACCGTTGCCACCCAGTTCGATCGCTCCCAGACCCAATCCAATCACTCCCATCGAGGCGATCAACAGCGGATACTCCGTCGCTGAACTGAAGCCACAACCTCCGATGAATAATGCAATTGCGGCCAGGAGGAGTATGCTTCGGTGGCTAACCTTGTCAGCCAGTACGCCGCAGCCCAATGTTGCAACGATGAAACCAACGTAACCCATAAAAAAGATCGTTCCGACTTGACTGTAACTCAGCGCGTCGTCCCGAATTATCTCGGGCAGCAGTGGTCCTTTGAGATTATCTACAAATCCGAAAATAAAAAACGAAAAGAAGCCACCGGTCGTTAGGAGTTTACTGGTTACGGACATTAACGAAGAATTTCTACGCGGTCAGAGTTTTGGCTGGGTAATTGTGGATCATTAAAAGTC
Source organism: Planctomycetia bacterium (assembly GCA_031412515.1). GTDB lineage: Bacteria > Planctomycetota > Planctomycetia > Pirellulales > Pirellulaceae > Aureliella. The sequence goes on from JANODD010000159.1 coordinate 40,298, forward strand.
AGATATGCTGCAGCGCCGCAAGGATATCTATAAGCGGCGTGAAGGGACGTGGGCGCGTTGTCAGTTCATCAAATATGTCACTCTCTGCAATAGCAGGATCGAAGCGGCTGACATTGATGAACGCGACGCGACCCACCTGCAAGGTGCCAAAGTCCGATGCTATTCCCAACGCTTCAGCGGCCCGTTCGGTCACGGCACTGTAGGCCCAAGCAGGACTAACCCACGGATGGCTCGTGCGAAGAGCGAGGACTTCATTCCACAAATCAAGATCCGGATTACTCGCTCTTGAATCAGTCCCAAGGACGACGTTGATACCCGAATTTATGAAGCGCTGGAGCGGATACTCGGTGTGATTGAAATGTTGATGCGTGCGAGGACAGTAGACAATCGAAGTAGCACTGTGAGCCAACTGATCCGTTTCGGCTCGGTTCAAGTTATTGCCATGGATCAATAGAGCCCGCTCGCGGCCACCAAGCCACTTCACGATTTCAAGGATACTTGCTCGAGGAGCATCGGCCGGTACTCCGAGGCGCTCGAATACTTCACGAAATGGTCCAGTACCCGCCTCAAGCCATTGGCGTTCATCGAGGCTCTCCGCCACATGCATCGCCGTCACGTGCTGTCTCGCAGATTGGGAATCTAACGCGTTCACTGCCGTTGGAAAGTGAATCGAATACGGAGCATGAGGAGACAGTCCAATTCTCGATATGGGCGCAGGGGGCGATTCGATGGCGGCTAACTTAATCGCCCACTGGGCGGCTTCAACGAAGCGAGGCTCATCGAGTCCAATAATCTCTGGAAAAGCAAAAACGGATGGCGAAGTCGCTAGGTGATGCAAGCAAGTTTTAACTGACAGGTTGTTGCGGAGGATTAGAGGCACAGGGTTAGATGCAGTAAGAACTGAAAGACGTGGTACTCCGAGCGGTGCGCTCGCGGTCCCGGCAGATAAATCGCACGGTGACCAGGGGCGAGTGACGATATCGCCAATGAGTGCCACTCCGGCTCGGCGAGATTCTTCGAAACCAAGCTGCAGAGCCAATTGTCGTAACCTCAGGCACTCTTCACTTGTGTGACTTTCAGCAATTTTCCGACGATGACGAATTACGGAACCGATCCACTCTGGAAAGTTATTGCCAGCAGCGAAAGGTTGCGCTAAGTCACTGAACTCAAGATGAGTGTGGGCGTTGACTAGCCCAGCCGAAAGCACGCTCCCGGGCAGCTGCAAATCGGCTGACTCGGAACAATCACGAGAGCAATCCGCGATTTTTCCATCGCGAATGACGATCTGCCCAGGTCGATAGATTACCGTTGGACTTACCAGGATCGCGTCGGCTTGAATTCGAATTGCTTTCATTTCCCCTGTGCTCTTGGTGATTGTTAAAGTGGGGTATGGTTCTTGTTTGCCGTTACGGGAGTTATTTCCGGTTTCTCACGAAACCAGCTACACATATAACCGCAAGCTGGAAGCTTTCGCCACTGGGTAGTAGCCTAGGCATCCTGCCTGGGAGAAACTAGGGTGCAGCGCAAGCTGGAAGCTTACGCCACTTGTGGGCAAACACGAGAACATTGTCGTACAATCGGTGTTCAATATGCAAACTACTTCTCTCCCGGCTACTTTTCTCTAATACAAGGAAATTTACTATGTCGTCGCGTCAGCAACGTATTGTCGAAGAGTATCTCAACCAAGCTCCGCGGTCAGTTGGAAATTACTCGCGACGTCAGTTCGCCAAGTATCTTTCTTTTGGTGCGGCCATGATCGCCGGTTCTGGCGCGTTCGCAGACGAGCTTATGAAAACTCCGGCGTTGACCGAAGGCCCATTTTATCCTGACAAATTACCGCTCGATACCGACAACGACCTGCTGATGATCAATCAAGGTATCACGCCTGCAGTGGGTGAAATCACGCATCTCAGCGGTCGCGTTCTAACCGAGAACGGCAGCCCAGTTCGCAATGCCTTTGTTGAGATTTGGCAAGTTGACAACAACGGATCGTACATCCACAGCGGCTCGAGCAATCGCAATAAGCTCGATGCGAATTTTCAAGGATATGGCCGCTTTTTAACGGATTCCAAGGGCCAGTATTATTTTCGCACGATCAAACCAGTGCCGTACCCAGGACGCACGCCGCACATTCACTTCGCAATCAGTCAAAACGGCCAGCGCGTACTAACGACTCAAATGCTCATCAAGGGACACGAAGGCAACGAGAAGGACGGCGTGTTCCGTGGACTCAAGTCACCGGAGCAAAGAAATCTTTTGCTGGCTAGTTTCGATCCAATGCAAGGCTCAAAGCTCGGTGAGCTAACGGCCGGGTTTGATATGGTGATTGGCAAGACTCCGAACGAGAGCGAAGAAGGCAAGATCCGCGGTGGACTCGGCAAGTCGCTTGGTCGCTAACTTTTCTTGCCGCAACGACTTGAAGAATCTTGGAGAGCATATGTAGCTGGTTTCGTGAGAAAACGGCGCGCACGGGTGACCTTTCTACTGCATCCGGTTTCTTACGAAACCAGCTACATTACGGAACTCCCTCGCGATTTAAAGGACTATAGCACTGGCAGCGCCGTACCTACCGGAGCCGACGCGGCGCGAATGGCCATGCCAGTTAAAAGACTGTGAACGATCTTGTCGAGAGCGGTAGTGCAGATTGGGTCTTTCAGCGCGTCGCTCAAGTTGCCCGTGTCTGACTGTGAACGAAGCTGTATGTTCAGCGGCACTTCACCCAGGAACGGCACTTTGAGCTCTTCGGCTTTCAGTCGGGCTCCCCCATGTCCAAAAATGTCATACCGTTTTCCGCAGTCAGGGCAGATAAAGCCACTCATGTTCTCGACCATCCCAAGCAAAGGAATATTAGTCTTGCGGAACATGGCAACCGCTTTCACTGCGTCCAGCAAAGCGACTTGTTGCGGGGTACAAACCACCACCGCTCCAGCCAATGGGATCATCTGTGACAGCGTCAATGCAATGTCACCCGTGCCTGGTGGCATGTCGATGATTAAGTAATCGAGCGGTCCCCAATATGTGTCGCGCAAAAACTGCGAGATCGCACCGTGTAGCATCGGTCCGCGCCAAATCACTGCCTGATCGGGCTCAACCAAGAAACCCATCGACATCACAGGCATGCGATCAAAAAAGATCGGCTGGACTTTCCCATTCTGAACTTCTGGCCGACCGGATAAACCGAGCAAATGCGGGATGCTAGGACCATACACGTCAGCGTCCATTAAACCGACGCGTGCGCCACCTTTGAGCAGTGTCAATGCGATCGATGCGGCGATCGTACTTTTGCCGACGCCACCTTTACCCGAACCAACAGCAATGACGCTTTTGACCGACATCCCGATTTGACCCAATGGTGCAGGTGGTCGATCGAGTTCTTCGAATTTCACTTCGATGTTTTTATGCTCTGGAGCTTGGGCGTGCAGGCGTTCTTCAACTTGCGAGGCAAAATGGGCCCTCAATGGCCAACTGTGTGTCGAAAGTTTGATGTGGCAGCGAATTCCATCACCATCAACATGAATATCGCCGATCTGATTTGTCTTCGAAATGGGTCGGCCCGTTTCCGGATCGCGGAGATCAGCGATTGAGTTTCGAAGTTTTGTGATCAGCTCAGTTGTGTCGGACATTTGAATAGTAACTTATAGTTGTGTTGTAGCTGGTTTCGTGAGAAACCGGACTGGTTGTAGCTGGTTTCATGAGAAACCGGAGGCGTTAGCTATGATCTCGCATTCGTCCGGTTTCTTACGAAACCAGCTACCAAAGCGCAGTAATCAAAGGCTTCGCTTACGACCGATAAATTGATAATACGGAGTTCGGATGAAAGGTATGTAAGGCACTTTGGAATACGATTCCTGGCACCACACGGGATCAAAATGGGTGCGAAGGAACGGCAAGTGATCTGGCGAAGGAAACACGTTGTCGTTGGCAAACCAAACGGGCCAGAAGCTGCGAGTAAACCAACTGTGTCGCTTCAATCCTTCGGCCGCATGTTTACGAGCGGTGTAGAAATCGACGACACCGATGACTCCTCCCGGCTTCAGCATTCTAAGTGCGTTTTCTAGGGCGCCAAACCAATCGGGGATCATGGTCAAAGAGTAGGAGAAAGTGACGACGTCGGCGGCGCCTTCGGGCGGTTGCCAAACAGTCGCGTCAGCTTCGACCGCTTCGACGTGATTCCATTTGTTTTTTGCAAAACGCTGGCGAGCGACCCCCAACAACGAAGTTGCCAAATCAACCACGTAGGCTTTTCCTAGTCGTGGAACAGAGTCACGAATGAACTCAAGGTTCGCTCCCGTACCTCCGCCGAGGTCAACCCAGAGGCCGCCTTCTGGGAGTTCGATTTGCTGAAACAGTCGTTCACGACCGTGCAGCAGTCGTCGTCGAAAGTCATCGTACGCGTCGGCTTGTCCGGAGTAAAAATTCTCCATCCGCTCGGCGTGGTTCTTGCCTCGCACTGGACGCAGTGCAAGGTGGTACAGAATCTTCAGGTCCTGCAGCAGTGCCATAATGATTCCGCCTAGCTTGCCAGGTCCGCAATGTAGAAGCTGCCATAAGTATGAACGCGATCGAGCTCGTGCAGCCGCGCCGACGTCTCTGGATGATAAGTCAGCAGTTCAGACAATTTCTTTTGCTTGCCATCATGCAACACTTCAACGCGATCAATGAATTCGGTACGCAAGCCACCGCTTCGCCATAGCACGCGCGAGCCTGGTGCGGCGCGGCCGAGGATAGCTTGCCACTCGGACTCTAGCAACGGGAAGTAATGATCGGATAACCAATCCATGTGATCGAGCAAGATGAATCGCGAAATCGGTTCAGTCCCTTTCTCGAGGAAGCCCTGAACGCTGTCGGTGTGAACTGAAACGTTGGCTACGTTATTGGCTTTTAACTTCGCAAAGTTTGCTGGTTTCAAATACTCAGGACAACAATCCGGTGTGTAAGAGCCGGTGATATAAACTCGCCAAAAATAGTTATCGACGAATGGTAGTTTTGCAAAAACGGCTTCCATCGAATCTTGGATGAATTTGAGAATGCCACCTGGATACTGATTTTCGATCTGCTTGCGCTGGGCCTTAGGAACACCGAGCATCGAAAGCGTCGTATCGCGATTGAGGGCGAACCTTAGCGACTTGCTCCAGAATTTTTCTTGGATGGAATCGTAGACCGCAGATTGTTCTCTCAACGTCGGCGAAGCCATGAGCGCATCGATCTCAGGTCGCACTTTGGCAACGCGATCGATGTAGAAGCGAATCATGCGAGCGAATGCGCCAGAGGTTCCACGGTAATAAAATGAACGCTTCGGACTATCGAAGAACTTGATCCATTTGTCCCAATAGGTTTGCGACCAAGGGTTCAGTTCAGAGCGCAAGGTTGAGTGATATAACTTGGCTGCCCCCGGATGATATCCATTGCCGAAGAGTTTATAGAAATCTTCGTATTGTAGTTTCTTGATGCCCGCGATTTTTAATTCGAGCAGCGCGTTCTGGCGGGGGTTCATGTCGACGGCGTACACATGTGCTGGACCGGTGATCGCATAGTCGAGCGCGTTGCAGCCGGCTGAGGTTATGACCAGCACGCGATCTTGGCTGGTAAGGCCGAGAGCTTCGCGGTCGAGCCTCGGGTCTTCCCAGCAAGTGTTGTAGACGAGGTTGTTTCCATGGACAAAGCTGAAAACGCGGCCACTGATCCAATTGCGTAACGACATGTGACGAAAGTCATCCAACGTGGGGTAATTGGCCCGAAAAACAGCTTCGGACGATTGGAGAATGGTACCGGTAATTGGATGCATCCGCGAGGGTGCGTTCTCCCGCCGTTACTGCTTCTTTTTATTTGGATCGACAATTGCGGGCGGATTTACGGCTGCCGGTAGGTTCACGGCGGCAGGTTGATTCGCAGAGGAAGCCGCCGAATTGTCACGGAGCTGGAAATTGCGGATTGGGCCACCGCCAGCGAAAACGAGCGGACCAGACTGCAAACGCCCCCCTGATTCGGCCGTTCGATCCCAGGGTACAGCGTAGGCTGCAAACATGCCGCTGGTCGCATCTGTCACATAAACAAGCGAATCGCCCGGGCGAGGACCACCTGTTGATCCAACCGAAATTGCCGAACCGGTTACCATCAAAAATTGCGAATTCCGTCCGCCGCCAGGGAGCTGCTGCAGAACATTGGTGTAGTACCGAGCACCAAAAACACCGATTCGCGGATAGTAGACCAAGCACTGGAGATCGCCAGTAATGAAGTCTAAAAAGAAAATCCCTTCAGCATTGTCGCTGATCTGGCCCGTCGCAACTGCCATCGTCGAACTGGTCGCAGCGGTCGCAGCGTGAAGTAAAGGAAGCGGCAACGAATGTGACTGCGATTTTCCATTTCCAAGCCAAAAGCCCGCACCGACTGCCGCGGTCAGGCATAACCCAAATGCGCTCAATGCAGCGAACCATTGCACACCCGATCGAGTTTTGCAAGAACCAATAGCTTCAGACATGATTGCACCTTCGACGGCTTTTTACTTTTGCCCACCGCGGTTGTCGCAGGCGGGTCATCAGTGGGAGGAAGCGTCAACGATAGCAAAACATCCCACTGTCGAAGGGTTAGTATACAGCAGCCGCCCGTTAGCCGTCACGTTCAATTTTGTAAGCTTTAAGTAGCCTAGGCTTTGTTTCTAAACTAGCAAATAGTCGCCTTTCGCTCCGCGAAAGTTGCGTCAACGCGCTA
>JANODD010000160.1:0-6243 GCA_031412515.1 Planctomycetia bacterium
AAACATTCGCGGCCCCAAAGTACCGCAGCCTCCAAAGATAAGTGGCAACCGTGGCAACCATGTCGCAACACAACGAATTCTCGAAGAAAGTCGGGGCTAATGCTGGCTTGAAAGCCGTCGGCTAACGCCTTCCGGCTGATAAGACTATACCACCGTAATGACCAGCTTCAGTTCAAACTCCTAAGCGGGACGCTCTCGATAGCACCCGGTTTACACAGCAACCACCGGACGCTAGCGTGTTCTAGCTATACCCAATCCTACTTTTTGCGGAAGCTATAAATTCGGCCGCCGCTGGTGACGCTGGTAAAATAGACTTCGCCAGCTTCATCTTCTCCGAAGGTGACGACTGGTAAGTTGGCTCCGTTTGACCATTCAATCACGCGATTTTCGGTCGCTTTATTGGTCTTTGGATCAGCTTTCAACGCCCACAGTTTGCCAGCTACGTAGTCGCCGTAGAGATAGTAACCCGTTAGTTCAGGTACCAGTTTGCCACGGTAAACTTGTCCGCCTGTGATCGATTTCCCGTAACGTTCATCGTGCGGATACTCCCATACTGGCTCAGTCATCTTTTCGTTCGCGTCAACGCCTTTAGGGCCGAACTTGTGAGCCGCTTCGCGGACGCTCCAGCCGTTGTTGCCCCCCTTCTTGACGAAGCTGATCTCTTCCCAAAGATCTTGGCCGACGTCGGCGCACCACAGGTCTCCTGTTGCTCGATCGAACGAGATCCGCCAAGGGTTGCGGAACCCGCGAGCATAAATTTCTGGCCGCGCACCCGGCTCTTTAACAAACGGATTGTCGCTAGGCACTGCATAGGGCAAACCCGGTGCATGGTGGTCGACGTCGATACGCAATACTTTACCGAGCAAAGTGGTCAAGTCTTGAGCCGCCTGTAGCGGGTCGTCGCGCTTGCCACCGTCACCAAGAGCGATGTACAAGTAACCATCTTTACCAAACTCAAGTGTCCCTCCGTTATGATTCCAAAACGGCTGCTTGATCGTCATCAGTACTTGTTCGCTAGCTGGATCGCCTTGCTTGTGATCGGCCGAAGACTTGAATCGCGAGATAACCGACAGATGCGGTTCAGTCCGACTGGTGTAGTAAACGAAGAACTCACCGTTGTCTTTGAATTTCGGATGAAAAGCCAGACCGAGTAGCCCTTCTTCGTTTTCGTTATCCTTGTAGGTAACTCGGTCTTCGATATCCAAAAACAGATCGGGTTCAGCGGCATCTTTCTTGCTCACGAACGAATAGATCTTGCCGAGTTGCCCAGCAACGAAAATGCGATTCGATCCATCGGCCGCGTTGGTAAGCGTAACCGGTCGTTCAATCAGAATTTCTGGAAAAGCTCGATCGGCCACAATTGCAAGCGGCGATTGGTCAACACCGGCCGCCATGACAGGGTCAGCAGCCAGAGTAAACGATTGGCTCGTGCTTGAAACAACCAACGAACTCGCTAGTAGTGCAGAGAATAATGTGAGGCGAATCATAAATGCAAATACTCCACAGAGGGTTAATGGGCGTAGGATAGGACTCTAGTCCCGTCCGTTTTCTTTTAATTTTACTAAGCGTTACTCGTTCAACGCAAATACAATACGCTCAGGACAATGGTCCCAAGCTACTTTTCCGACATCTTCACCAACGGCGTTGCAATCCCGCGACTATCCACTTCATACGGAATCCACAGCAGGCAAAGCAGATCAACTTTAATATCCCCTTTGCGGCACGGAATTTCCAGCGGTTCTAAGGTTAGTCCCTCGACGCTAAACTTGTCGGTTAAATCCTGGACTTCTTTTTCAAAAGCCGCATTTAAGTCGTACTTTTCACCCACCAGGTCTTCTAGAACCGACGACGCGGCTAACACATCACTTCGTTCTTGGGCCGCTTTCCCAAGGCCTCTTGCGGCAGTAGATGTTCGTGAAACATTCGTTCGGCTCGCAATTTTGTTGCCAAGCAATGCACCCAGAAGAGTCGTACCAAAACTCAGTGCGGCGTTCCATTTCTGATTGTCATAGTCGGCTTTCTCACGGTCAACGCGTTGCTGAGCCGTTCGAATCTTGCTTTCGAGTGCGGCCTGCAACTTTGCGTATTTATCGCTGAGTTTAGCTTTGGCTTCGTCACGCATCTCGCGCACTTTCTGTGTCCACCCAATCCTCGCATCCATCTCTGACTCACCAGGACCGCTCGTCTCATCGAGGTCTTTGCAATAGAACAATTTCATAGGCAGATTTCGATACAGGTGGTCCGCTAAGTCCTTGCTCCAAGCCTTATATTGCTTAGCGCTGATTAACTCAGGTGGCAGTTCACCATACGTATAGCCGTCTTCAGGTTGCTGACTTAGTTCGATCCCGTTTGGCAGCAACTTTATGGCTTTCGACCAAACATTATCCGGAACACCGCGTTCACAAGTTGATAAAAGGCTGATGTCCTCCCAGCAGTCGATCTTGCCACTCGCCCGAACGTAGTGACATGCTGATTGAGCAAGAATAGCTGGCCCGTAAATCAGCTTTGTATTTTGGCGCGGTTGACTTTCAGGAATCCAGAAGCGTTCCTCAATTCCGCTGGGAAGTATCGGTCGTGAATCGGTTTGGACACCTGCGGTTTTAGTTGATGCCGCCCCTGAATTCCCATCAACATTATTGGCGGAATTGGATTTACCCAATATAGAATTACCGCATAGCTCCGCGCGGCGCGGATCCATCAGAGTTTGAATCTGTTGTCTGCTTAATGGTCCGCGCAAGAACGAGAGCGCCCAGCGCGATTGAAAGATCGTCGGTGCGTCGTCGTTGACGTTATTCATCAAAAACACGCGACTGCCTAACGCGGCAAGTGTTTGTTCCATGGCATTGCGATCAAACGGCTTCCCAGACTGAGCCGCTGCCCCTTCGAGTCCCTCGAGCACACGAGCCTTATCGCGCTCCGTTTGCAGGCGACCAAGGAACCAAGTCCCAATGTTACTCAAGCCCTTGTAGTCCAAGTCGACTGGGTTTTGAGTTGCCAGTGCAATGCCCAGTCCAAAGGCGCGGGCTTGCTTGAGCAGCACCAGCATCGGCGGCTTGCTAGGTGGCTTTGCGCTGGGCGGAAAGTATCCATAAATTTCGTCCATGTAGAACAAAGCCCGCAGGCTACTTGTGCCTGGCTGTGTCCGCAACCAACTCAGTAACTCGTTGAGCAAAATAGTGACAAAGAACATCCTCTCGGAATCACTCAAATGGGCGATCGAGATGATCGACAATCGTGGCTTGCCTTGGGTTGTGTAAAGCAACTGTTTAATATCCAGCGGTTGACCTTCCAGCCATCCGGCAAAGGTCGGTGAAGCAAGCAAATTATTGAGTGTCATCGCAAGCTTCATGCGATCGGAGCTTGGATAAAAGCTTTCGAGATCGAACACACCAACTTTCGCCATCGGTGGTGATTGAATTAAACGAATCAGCCCTGGTAGATCGAGATGTTGTCCCTTGCGCCAAACCGTATCAAAAATGTTTGATAGCAGGATGTGTTCGCGACTGCTGAGCGGATCGGCTTCAATGCCCATCAGGGTAAGCAAACCCGATGCTGCACCGGCGATTCGTTCACGATAGACATCAGCGTCATCAATCACCGCTTGCGGCGGCGCGTTAAAACTCTTGATCACCGTCATCGGGATGCCTGCATTACTGCCCGGCGTATAGATGGAAATATCAACCGCATCACGGAAGCGAGCGACTCGGTCAACGTCTTGATCCCACGACTCAAGACCTGCTTTCCATTTCGCAGCAGTTTGGTCCGCAAGCTGATCGATAGTAACGCCGGCCCGAGATGCGTCCGATTGCTCGAGCCAAGGCCTAAAATCCTCACTGGACTGTTTCGGAAAAGCCAGTAACAGATTGCCCAGATCGCCTTTAGGATCTAGCGCGATGGCTGGGATCCCATCAATGGCCGCTTCTTCCAAAAGGGCCAAGCACAGTCCTGTTTTTCCGCTGCCCGTCATACCAACACACATTGCGTGCGTTGTTAAATCTTTAGCGTCATAGAGGACCTTTTCGTCAGTCAATCGTCGACCGACGAGCTCAAATTTCTTTCCAAGATAGAACGAGCCAAGCTTTTCATAGTCTGGCAGGTTGGCCATTATTGTGTTCCTAACTTCTGCACTTCAGCGGGTGTTTTGCGATGAAGCCGAAATCGTACCACTTTCTGCCGCTTTTTGGCAGGCACCACGCGGCGTTAATGGGCTTCGCCTGAATGCCTATCCAGTCAAGCCGCACACGATGAAGCGCAAAATTAGAACGAGAATGAGAAACGTTACTAACGGTAGGTAGATCTCCGAATTTAAACGCCATGTCGCGATTGCTACCGCAACATAGGTCATATTCAACATGAGTGTCCGTATCGAAAAGTTCATGTGCGAGTCCATCCAATATCGCCCAATGAATCAGCTCACGCCAAAATACCATTAACCACTTCGCCATGAACGTCGGATAAACGATACTGGCGTCCTTGATATCGATAGGTGAGCCGCGTGTGATCCACGCCACATAAGTGCAGTATCGTGGCTTGCATGTCGTGGACATGGACTGGGTTTTCAGCGATATTCCAGCCGTATTCGTCGGTTGAACCGTAGACCGTTCCTCGCTTAACGCCACCTCCCGCCATCCACCAACTGAAGGCCCGGCCAAAGTGATCGCGCCCGTTGGGCTTCGCTGGATCGCCTTGTCCAAACGGCGTACGACCAAACTCGGCGCCCCAAATGACTAGCGTATCTTCGAGCATCCCGCGATCTTTGAGATCTTGCACCAGCGCTGCGGCCGGTACTTCGGTGTCTTTGCACTGCTGCTCAAGCTGCGTGTAAAGATTGTTGTGCTGATCCCAACCAGCATGCATCAACTGGACGAACCGAACGCCGCGTTCGAGCAGCCGTCGAGCGACTAAGCAGTTGTTCGCAAATGTACCTTTGGCAAGTGCATCTGGTCCATAGCGCTCAATTGTCGATGCCGTCTCGCTTGAGAAATCAATCAAATCTGGAACGCTGGTCTGCATCCGAAAAGCCATCTCGTACTGAGCGATCCGAGTATCGATTTCAGGATCTCCATAGTCCGACAAATGTTCGTTGTTCATGGCTGCCAAGTCGTCGAGCATCGCGCGTCGAGCGTCTTTGCTTACGCCGGCTGGGTTCGCTAGGTACGGAACAAGATCGCCGGTGTTACGAAAGCGAACACCTTGAAATCGACTTGGCAAAAATCCGCTGCCCCAGTAATAATCAAAAAACAACTGACCGCAGGTTTTTGCCTTGTCGCTAGAAGTCATCACTACAAACGTCGGCAAGTTCTCCGTTTCACTACCAAGCCCATACGACAGCCACGATCCCAAGCTCGGCCGACCGGGTACCTGCGAACCCGTCAAGAAGAAAGTCACCCCCGGCGCATGATTGACCGCTTCAGTGTACATCGAATTGATAACGGTGATCTCGTCCGCGATCTTGCCAATATTGGGTAACATCTCACTAAGTTGAATACCAGACTCGCCATACTTTTTGAACTCTTTGATGGCCGGGACGCAGGGCCATTTTGCATAGCCGCTCGACATCGTCGACAAGCGCGTCGAACCTCGAACCGAGTCTGGAATATCCTTACCAGCCATCTCTTTCAGCATTGGTTTGTGATCGAAGAGATCCACGTGCGATGGTCCACCACCTTGCCATAGCAACACCACACGTTTCGCCTTCGCCACATGATGCGGCAACCCCGGCAACCCGTTAAACGTGCTATTTACAAGCGGAGCATCCCCTTGCGCGTTCTTCTGTAGCAACGAAGCCAACGCCGCCACTCCAACACCGCTTGCCGCGGAGCCAAAGAACTGCCGACGATTGACGCGAGCAACATTTTGTTGAATAGGGTTCATAAGTGGCGTATGCTTCCAGCTTGCGTTCTTACTCTTACTCTTAACTCTCAGCTATCTTGCAATTACGTTCCGATCGATACTGCGAATCGCATCTCTCGGGACGAAATCGAGTCCTGGTTCCCCCTCGCCCCGTACTCGGGGAGAGGGGGCTAGGGGTTCACTCTAGGTCTCCCGAGGATCGCAACCCTCACCCCCCGACCCCCTCTCCCTTTGAATAAAAGGGAGAGGGGCGCGTGACGTTCCACCCATCACCTGTCCACTACTTCTAACTTCTTCACTCTCTACTCATCGCTTCATCCAGATTCATCATCGTCAGACAAACCGCCGACAGCGCAGCATGCTTCACCACATCCAACTTACCATCTCTCG
>JANODD010000161.1:0-61086 GCA_031412515.1 Planctomycetia bacterium
AACGGCTTGATTCCGAAGGCGTTTCAGAGGGGACGTGTTTCGTGTACGATCTGTCATTGCCGAAAGCCTTGGGTTTGGTTGTACTGAAGCGTCATAACTCCTTTACATACCAGATCTAAGGCTTTTGCGCGATAGGTCCTAACCAATAATCGTATGCAATATCCAGGCTAGCCGCGGGTGAACGAAGCGGGTGAACGAAGCGGGTGACTAACACCGATGAATGCCTACCCAATGCCCGGCAACTTACATCAAGAGAATTGGTATTAGATGAACGGCTAGTCATGAACGACAGCTACTCCGTTCACCCGCGGCTAGCGCCGTCGGCTCACGGATTCGACAGTCCCGCCCTGAGGTCATTGTGACTACCCTAAAGTTAAATTAGATCAAAGCACTACGTAATTTGTGGTGCACGCATTTCGAGTCTTGTAACAATCAGTACCAACGCGGCGAGCAGGGCCAGTCCGCCGTAGAAGGGCAAGTAGCCTTGTGCCAGACTAATAACGCCGAAGAGCAAGAGCCCACTAAAGAGCACCGTGGTTCCCAAGCGAGTTTGGTACATACGTACGCATAGTAAGTAAATCATCCAAGCTCCTACTGCAACGCCAAGTACGCCTAAGATCGCGTAGAGCCGTTGGTAGAACCTAGTCGCGATACCTTGAGCCGAGAGTTCGACCTCACCAAGGGGTGTCGTGAAGAAATACTCACGACCTCGAACTGGCAGTTCAACATCTAAGCTGGCCATGAAGGCCGCCGTGTTTGCTTCTCCATTAAAAAAACGATCTGGATTACTAAAGGGATCATTACCAAGTGGATTCTGCGTTCCCAACTCAGACTGGTCGGGTTGACCAGGCGAGGTCGGCTTGTTCTGCGGCATCTGCATGCCCATGCCCATGCCTCCGCTCATACCCCCCTTAAATCCACCCATATCCATTCCGTAACTGCTCATACCTCCACCCCCTGTTGCGCTGGGGTTCGCGAAGCTCCGAGCGGCCATCTGATTCGATGGCTGCTCAGCCATTTGTTGTCCGTTGAGATTTGGATTTTGGCTTTGTAACCGTCGTCCGTATCGCGCCGCTTGCGAATCATTGCTCTGGCTCGGTTGCGGCCCAGACAATTTCTTTCCTGCATTCTGGGTCACATCATTCTGGGTCACATCACTCTGGCGCTCGTTACTTTGTGGCTCGTTCTTGGCTTCATTGCCCCCAGCCTGTCGTGCAAGTGTCCGCGGCGTTTCTAATTGAGGCAATTGACTTTGAGACTTGGCAGATTGAACTTTCTCTTCGATCTGCAATCGCGTCGCATCACCGGCGGGATTGTTGTCAAGCTTGTTCTGGGACAGCCATGAGTTCTGCTGATTTACCTCTTCGACTTTACTCGTTGTAGCTTCTGCGACCGCGCTGGGTGCCGCAAAATTCAGTCCCAGATCGCCGAGCGCGTTGAAGGAACGACCGTTGGACTGCGTGCCGTACAGATCGTTGAGAAGATCTCGGTTTCCACGTCCTTCCACGATCTGCCCTTGTTGCACTTGGCTCGCTTGCTGCTGTGCACTCTGAAGTGCCGCAGAATTGCTCGAAAGTTGCTTTTTGAATTCTTCGCTGACGATTTCTTGCTGCGAGAAGTACATGTTGTTTTGCTGAATAGTCGACTGCAATGTTGAGAGATTATTAAGGACGCGAGCCTTGGTGTAGTCGCTTGCGGAACTCCCTTTGCTGTCTAGTAGCTGAGACAACTCGGTCAACTGTCGAGTGCGGTAAGACAACCAACCAGCCTGCAACTCGCTTTCGCTCTGCACACGCCCAAGCGTTCCATTAAAGTTGACCCAGTCGTAGGCTTCGGGCAATCGCAATCGTACTTGCGATAGTTCTACGTTGATATTCAGCGTATGTATCAATGGAAACTCAACGCGACTTAACCAACTTGGAGTTTTGATTTGCCCACCGTATTTGATCACCACGGGATAGTCGAGATCGCCTTCAGCGGTTTTGATCAGTGGAATACGAACCCGCTGATTAGTTGAAGTCACACCGGCAGCAGCCAGCGCAGGCTTGACGGGTTCACCTGCAACTTGTACCGTCCACATTCGTGCGCCGTTGGGCAATTCAATTTCAAGGAACGGCTCAGTACGATTCTCAACGCGATATTCTTGCGTTGCCCGGTAAGTCCCCATTTCATCGACAACCAGCAACGTCTGTGCAAGCCCGATTCTCGCGCCAGCAGTGACTAACGCAGTACGTGACTTAGTCGAATAGGTTAACGACGGATTCACTGCGCCCTCTTTAGCCAAGTAAGCTTGCGATGATCGACCACCCAACAGGTTTGCTTGGAAGCGTTGCTGAAGTTGCGATCGATCTAAAGGTTCATACGATTCAGTTTGTTCGGTGACTAATTCGTCACGCCCAACATTTTCGAGCGTGACTAGACGGCGATCCGTGGTTCCAGTTTCGATCGTTGGAAGGGGAGCCGAGTGCGGTCCACTTGTAAGCTCGCGATCATGTTCCACAACTACTCGAAATTGGCCCATGATTGCGTCTTGGAGTAACAATTGAACTCGTACCCGTCCCGCATCGTCAGGCACAGGCTGGATAATTTTCTGGCGCACATGCGGTGCTTGAATTTTCGCAGTCGACATGCTGGCCGGCATTTGAAATACAAACTCACGGATACCGGCTGAGCGAATATTTGCTTCGATGAACAGAGTTTCTTCGATCGAACGATCGGTAACTCTGACATTCGTAACACTGTAGCTGGTGATGATCGGCACGCGCGACGAGACTTGTAACTGACCGTTATACTGCGGAGCCTCGAAGCGAATCACGGTGCGGGCCGCTTCTCGCTGTTTATTGGCTAACCAGCTTTTGACTGAATCGAGCAAGGCGGGTTCACAGCCTTGGAGATTCTCAGCTCGAACCTCATAGGAAGGGTCAGCTTGAACGACGATCGCACCGCCTTGACGCTGTGCATCGATCACTTCAATTTGTGGCAGTGGGATCGGTACGTTGGCTTGTACTTCGCTGCTGATTTTGCCTCGCAGGATTACAGGGAACTCAGTCGACTGACCGTTGGCCAAATAGATTTGCATCAATTGTCGATCACCTGAGGTAGTGAGCGACCACTGGAAACTACCTGGCACTTCCGGCGTTTGCAGTTTCCATTCCTTGGGCAATGCAATCTGCAAGCGGTAGATCGGTCGATCACTGCCACTGATTAACAGACGCGTTTCAAGAGTCCGCTCGAGCTGCGAAATTCGCATCAGCGTTTGCGATTGAACTCGTAACTTGGATTGAATCGCGCTCACGGAAAGATTTAGATCAAATGGAACTTGCGAATAACGATAGGCTTGATAGACCTTAATCGGCAGGATGCTGGCGATTTCATGGGCTGCCAACCAAGCGGATTCATCTACCGATTCCATTCGCGTCAATCCGGTGGTCGCATCGGCACGCACGTCAAGCAATATGCTTCGACGAACTGCGACATGTCCCTGATGGAGCATCGCGTCGGGCACGGTAATTTGTGGCACAGAAATCTGTTTTAAGGGGACCTGCGTTGTCGCTTGCACATCCATAGCTGTTTGCTTGGAAATGAATACGACCAGTGTTTCGCGATCAGTCACCGCCTTCAGCAACTCGACATCGACTTGCTGAGTTGTATCGGTAGCCTTAACCGTCCAACCACGGATATTTCCACCGACAACTTTCTCAACCAGGTAGTCTTTCGGAACGTGCAATGTGAACGACTCGCGCCGGCCACGACGAAATTCGAACTGACCATGCCACGCAAGTTTGAGAGCGTCCTCTTGAACGTCGAAGACACTACGTGCTTGTACAGTTAGACCTTGGTCAATCGACGCTTCGGTGATCTTGTCGCGCCAGTTGAGCGACAAGCGTCCATCGCTCGCGAGCGTCGTCACGATCTTTTCGTTCTCGTTTGCGGTTTCGAAGTTGCCGCGATCAAAGCCACCGGCCAAACGCACCTCGGTCTTGGGCTTAGGAACTGCAATTGTCAACTCCGAGGCAGGGGTCGTTGGCAGTCTTCCTTCAATGGCTCGCCAACCACTTCGTTTATCCAATTGCCAGCGGAGTTGTAGTTTAAGCTGTTTGCGTCCTTTGCCATGCGTGTAAAGGACGTACATGCTTGCAGGCGGAGCAGGCTGAACGGGCATTTGAGCCGCTTGCGGATTAGCTGGTTGTGGCCCACCGCTAACCACTTGCAACCTGGGTGGCTTGCCTTCAAGCGTCGCACTTTCGATAACGCATCCAGCGAGTGCCAGCGGAATGGCAATCTCTTTGTCGGTGTATTGATCGATCGTAAGCGATCCTGTCATGCGTAACGACTCGTTGCCTTCAAGCGTTACTGAATAGCTGGCCGCGGACCAACCGAAGTTTGCTGGAAGAGATGGATCCACGATGCGCTTTTCAGGGTTCGCACGATTCCAAAGTTCGACGTATTTGTCGTAGGGAACAAGCAGCTTGTCGGTCTCTTTCAGCTTGCCTGGTTGAGTTACATCGAAGGGGATGATAACTGCATCGGGTGGCAAAGTGACTTTGCCGCCATCGGTGAGCGCATTGAACAATCGACTAAACTGTTCTGCGCTCGTAATGACTTGACCAGGTTGCAAGTCGCTTGCCGCAGGCTGTGACTGAGCACAGGCCGATGACTGCAGCGAACCCGCAGTGGCAATACAAAGAAGCATTGTTGTCGCGGTCGACGACGGTACCTGTTTTGCATTCTGTGTAGCACTAGAGGTTTCCATAGTTCCCCTAGGCATACGAACCGTCATGCGATTGGCCAATTCAAGCAACAACAGCACTGCGGCCAACAGAAACAGGGCGATAATCGCGGCTGCCGTTATAGGCTCTAACTCAACTGTCCATCCAGTAACAGGCGGAGCCAAACAAGCGATTAGAGCGACTGCAAAAAAGTACCGCACTCGCGCCGCGCGTCGAGCTGGAACGAACACCAGGCCAGCAGCAAAAATCACAAGACCCACTGCTATAGCTAACCAGTTCAAACGCGTTTGATGAACAATGGTCACCCGTGCTCCAGGATCTAAACCTAGGCTATTAAATGAGTAAGCCAGACCGGCGATTTGGTTATCTAAACTGATCGATAAACTGCGAACACCTTCCATTGCCCAGATGTTAGCTTTGGCTGTGGCCTGAGGATTACCAGGTTTGCTGTCGGCGGCTCCTTCCATGGCTGGTAGGCGACCAGACAAGTCATCGCTGGCGCTTTCACCTTTAATAACGCTCTGAGGATCAAATGCCGCATTGGCGTCACCGAACGGATCTGCCCCGCCCTCCATCCCTGCTCCTCCCATTCCCATTCCGCCCATTCCGCTACCTTTCTTTATGTCGCTCAGTTGTTTGCGATCCCGTGCGTCGATATCCAAGTTGCCAAAAGGCGGTCGCGGCATCGCTAAGGGCACTGCATAATCAGCGTCTTCGCTCGACAGCATTGCATCTTTGACTGCTTTGTACCTGCTTGCCATGGCGATTGATGGAAGCACTCGCGTACGTCCGCCGCCGAATTCCCAGAGCTTACCGAGTAGCCAGTTTAGAATGAACTCGGAATCGTAAGTACCTTCTCTTTTCAAGTTGCCATGGGTGAGCGCGATGCGATAGCCGGGCGGCAGCACCAATTTCCATTTCATATCAGCGATCGGAATTTCTACATTCTCAGCTTCGATGTCCCCGCGTTCAAAGAGCACCGGTGCCAAGACACCAATCTCCCCACGAAGCATCACTTCATTCGTTGGAGATTCAAACACTAGCTGCAGGTCGCGATTGGTTAATTGCTTGTTGGACGGCAGCGCGATGAGCACTCGATCTTGCTCACGCTGTGGCAAGGCAGGCTTGCCATCAAGGAGCACTGACCATAGAACGGCATTGGCTGGCAAACGCGATTCGATATAAGCCGCTTTGGTGCGCAGTTTAAATCTCGCCGCAGTTTGACTGGCACCGTGAACTGAAACCAACGTCACCAATTCAGCTCGTTCAACGATGGTTGTCGGCAAACGATGCACAGGACGGCGCGCGACCTTCGAGATGGTGATATCAGCGACCCCAACATAACCAAATACGCCGATCAACCGCTTGCCAACTTGATATTCAGCATCGACCAGTTCGCCTATATCTACCGCCCGCGGATGTTGAGTCACATCGATTTCTAGCTCGGGATGGCCTTCTACAGCAATGGTTCCCGACTGATACGCAATGTCTTGCCCCCTTGCAATTGGTAACGTGATCTCAGTAGATTTTTCTAAGTTGAGCGGCTCAGTAAAATCGACGGCCAAACGGATGGCCCCGAACTTGCGCTCCGCGAGTTGGACTGTCCAGATGCGCCGGCCATCTACTGCCGAACTCGACGTTTCTTTTACGACCGTATCGCCAATGCCACGAATGGCAACTTCGGTGGGAGTCGATTCGGGCAAAGTCAATGCGACGGCTTGTACGCGGGCTTGCTTGATGTCGTAAGTAATTTCAGTATGCGACGTCAATGCGTCTGGGCTGATCTGAAAAAACGATAACACCTGAGCGACAAGGCGTGGTGTCGTGCGTGTAACGTTCATCGTTGCCTTCCACTCAGCCGACTCAAAACGATAGGCGACTGCGGTATCCGTTTCAGCCAGTTGAAAACGTCCTTTTTCGTCAGCATTCATGACCAACAAACCTTCGGTGGACTCAGGCGTCACCAGCAATTCATCTTGCACGGCCACAGCCACGGCACCATATTGATTCTGAGTATTCAATACACGAAAGTTCGGTAACTCAATCGATTGCGTAGTCCATTTGGTCAGCCAATTGTCAGGTGTACGCTGAGCTCGAAACAAGATCGCTTGCTGACCGCCTGCTGCAATCCCACTTGGTAGTGAAACGCGAATGCGGACTAGTTGCCCAGCGTTGGCGTCAGGAGGCGAAAAACGATCGAACTTCAATGGTTGTTGTTCTGCGGTCTTCACCCAGTTGATCGTCCAAATCGCCGGACATTCGAACTCAAAGAAAAACAGTTTTTCGTTTTTCGGCATCAACGTAAAACCACCTTCGACTTCTAGCCCACTGTCCGAGATAGTAAGCAGTGTGTTCGAACCGACTGTGACACGCGGCAACTTGACCTCGAACCGTGCCGTGAGCGAGTATTGTGCTTGAGCCGCATAATAAGCCGCGATCGCGTTCAACTTCGGAGCGCCCGGTTCAGCGGCCAGCAAACTCGCGGGCAATGCAGAAGTCAAAAGCGTGCTGTCTATAGCGATCAATGACGACGGTTCGATAACCGACACATCCAATCGCTCTTCGGACAGCAGACCTACAACCGACGAGTAGCCTGCGACAGCAACGGGTTCGAATTTGGGCATGCGCCACGCGTCGAGTTTTCGAGTGGTTCGATCCAAACGAACATTTACAACCGTTCGATCGGTGGTTGTGGTTCGGAGTGTGACAACCAATTGCTGCTTACCATCCACTTTTTCGATCGACCAGCGGCTTAGCAGTTCGCTGGTTACCGAGTTCACCTCAAGGTCATCATCGATTGCAAAGCGAAACTCGTCGACGGCTCCATTTAAAACACCCATCGACATCGTTGCGTGCAGTCGTTCGTATGCCTGCGTAACTTCGGCGATGAGAACACCACGAGCCACCACAGTGCTTTGGTCACGTAACTTGCGATTGTTCAGCGACATGACCATCGACATGGGCGCTGCGGTTGGGAGGATTTTGAACTTGGTTGTACCGCTCGCTTCATCAACTTCTCGACTAACCACCGCAGCCCCAGATTTGATTTCAATGTTGCCCGGGACGGTGATATTCAGTTCACCCGTTGGAGCTGTTGGAATCTGAAATTGCAACGTTTGCTGGGCTGCATCGGTCGCAATGGGCATTACCAAGTCCAGCGTTAAACGATGCTTGCCAACGCCTTCAACAAATAACCAAGTTTGCCCTTGGTCATTTTTAGCAAGTGACGCCGGACCACCATCAAGTAATGCCGCGCGAACGCCGACACCCGAGAAGGGAAGGACGAGCACTTGAATACCGGCATCGAGTACTTCCAACTGCAAATCACCGCGGATCGTCGCACGCCCCTCACCGATGTCTGCTTGATAATTCGCGACCAGTAGCGCCAACTTTGCAGGCGGAATCTTGTTGGGTTCGATGCGAGCCTTTACCAACAGCTCTTCGTACTCGCCCCGCGTCATGTAGACTCGGCGCGCATCGCTGCCGAGCAGTACGTCGAGCTCTTCGAACGGAACAAACAATTCCCGCAGTGGCTTTTCTGGTTCTTGAGCTTCAAGCACTCGCAACGCAGGAATGTATACGGCGGCAAATAACCCAAACGCCAGCAACTTAATTCCAATCAACTTAAACATTTTGATTGCCTCCTGCATCGTCCGACTTCTGCGACGTCGGTTCGTGTGAAGTGGATCCCTGAGAAGTAGCATCGATAGTCGGCTCAGTGGTCAATGTTGGCCCTGATTGGAATGCTGGTCGGGAGAACATGGGTTGACGAAGGAAACCATCAAACTGTTTAGCAAGCAAAGATAGATACCAGGCCAACCATGCTACACCGACAATCGCGAGACTTGCAAACATTGGCTGATTGAGCAATTGCCGTGCGAAGGTCGGTACGAACACTCCGCAAACCACGACAAAGATAATGACGGCTGCAATCGCCAGGATCTTGGTACTGAACGGACTTTGTAGAAGCAGTAATCCGATGATAAGTAGCGGAGTGAAGATGAGTACGGCCAACCAACGTTCGTCGAGCGCCCAAAGTCTCAAATCACCCTTAGGTGGCGGTTCCGGCCTAAGCGCCGAGAACAAGTACATAACTCCGTCGGTTTGGAACGCCGGTGAAGGACTAGCATTCACGCCTTCACGAACCCAAGCCAGCAGTTCATCATCGGTCTTGACCGCTCGCGGAATCCACTTGAATGACCCTTGATTGCTCCAAGCGAATTCTTCGGTCCACGGTCCTGAAGAACCAACAAGCGACAACTCATCGGGTAAGTACGCTGCAAGATATACTTTTTGAATTGCGGGATCTTCGGGAAACTCTGGCACGCTCAATTGTCCATAAGTACCGGGAACGGTGTATCGCAGTTCAAGCGTGAACGGAGTGTTGGGATCTTGGCCAATCAATGGAATAAACAGTTGATCTTGATCGCCGCGTTCCAAGGCAACCGGTTGACCATTGATGCGTGCGGGCTGGGCATCAAACTGAGCGTCAAGCGAAAGTTTCAAGGCCAGTCGTTGACGTGCGCTACGCATTCGGTAAAGTGCTTGCACGCCGCGCTGTTTGCTGCGCGTGATTACAGTTCGCACAAGTGCTCGTTCAATGCTCGTACGCTTAACTTCTTCCAACTGGTAACGTGTGGCGGTCAGATTCAATGTCCAGGCGTCATGAAATTCAAAAGCGCGAGCTGCATCAGGAACCGATGCGTCAGGCATGATGTCTTGAGCTGGGTCGATTGGCCGCAGACCGATTAACTCTCCAGTTGGTACTACATCGAGCGATTCAGTTTTGGTTATTACAATTTGGCCCCAAACACGATCTGTACCAGCCGGCTTGAGGCGAGGGACGTTCAATTGCAGACTCTTGCCGACTTCCAATTGTTCGAGCTTGCGCTCCCAACTTAACTTTACAATCTGCGTGCCGATCAATTCGGTCTCACCGCTGAGCGACCACGCCATGTAGCCTTCAGCAACATCGGCGGGCGGTGGAACCATTGGGACTTCGCGAAGGCCATTGCTCGTGTTGCGAATGTCGGCAGCGATATCCGTCGGCACGTCGATTCGCAACGACTTCACACCGCTATAAACAATATCGTAGAAGATCATCGATTCGTAACGAACAACTCCGCTATCGATTCGGACGACCATCCGTTGACGGGCGGTGACTTGCGATCTGCGTCGTTCCGCGCTAAGGTCCAACTGAGCCGCTTGTTCGGAAAATGCAAATGCCAATGTTGGACGAGTCGATGGAAATCGGTTATCGCGAACAGAGACATGCCCTTGATAAGCTTCACTGAACGAGATCGCTCGCAAACCGCTTGTCGATGCTGGGTTCACTCGTAGGCTTTCAGGTGCATGCAGAACGAAGTGCCCCTCGGATCGCTGGATATAGGTTTGCTTCGCTTGTGGTAACGCGATTTGAATGGCAGAAGCAGAGCCTGTCGGCGTCAGCAGGTTGGGATCGTTCAGCCGCTGTTGCATTCGCACAAGTATGGCCACCTTTCCCATCGCTTTGTTGGTGAGGTTTACAATCAAACGCGTTTCGTTTTCGCCTTCTTTATGATGTGAATCGACAACTGCTGCAGCAGCATCTGCGGCGGCACGCCCGACAACTTGCAAGATTTCAAAACCTGCTGGAACGTTGAATTCAAGCTGAAACACGCCAGCCTCTTCGATGTTATAAATCGCCAGCAAATCGATCGACAATTGCTCGGGCTCTAGATAGCTTTCGACCATTTGGTCGACCGTGATGCGAGGTTGAATCTTCTCGATGCCAATGCTTAGCTCAAACGGCAGAGAAGCGTAGCGATAAGCTAGCGCCCAGGCTTGTCCAGCGATCGCAGGCGGCAATTCGGCAGCGTCGACTTGCATTAGACCGGTTCGCGTTTTCGCTTCAGCCCGAAGAGCCGGATCGACGTTAACAACGATCATCCCTTGTTGTCGGCCGACATCGATTGCACGAATTCGAGCAGCGGTGATATCCTTCTTTGCATCGCCTTCGGTGTACTTTTCCAACTCGATCATGAGCGTTTGTTTGGCGCGAGCAGGTTCAAACAGCTCGACTGAAATGATCTGATTGTCGCCGTCTTTGGAGACATCCCATTTGCGAACATTGGGATCGAAAACATTGACTACCTTTTGATCGCCGGGAACTTCGACACTCAATTCGGTTAACTCAGCGCGGCTGATGTCGTATTGCAGAGTGGCTCGCGTACGCACTGTCCCTTCGGTGATATACAGTTCCTGTTGGGCTTGTACGACTGTTAGTGCCGTCATACCTGTGGCACCTTCGGTCTTTGGCGTCCAATCGATAGCAACTTGCGGTGCGGCACCAACAAACGCTAGCACGACAGTTTCAGTGTCTCGGTCTATGGGTTTATCGTTACCTGATTCTCCTGAGTCGCTGGTGGCTTCGGTGGCAGCGATCATGGGTTGCACATTGACCTTCACACCCGCTTGTGGAATTCGGATACGCCAGCGGTTCACAGGAGCTTGCGGGGCATCGAAAGCAACGTTGTTCCGGCCCGGCGATTTCGTAAAGGCTCGCGCGTATTTCAGTTTCAATTCTAGCGCGCGAGGTTCTTTGGTTTTGTTTTCGATGAGAAGTTGATACCCGCCGCCGGGAGCTGGAGTGACTCGAGCCGCTTCGCCATCGATGGTCGCCGATTGAATGGCTGCCTCGCTCAATCGCAGCGGGATTTGAATCCAACCTTGTTTGATCAGTTCGATCGCCAGCGTGGCTTCGACTTGAACGACATCTTTTTGGACTGTGGCTTCGTTCAGTGCCGAAGTGATGATTGCATCGATAGGAGATACTTGCGGCTGCGGAGCTTGACGTTGATTGCGAGCCTCTTTCCAAAGTGTTTGAAATTGATCATAAGGCAAAAAGACGCCACGCCCCTCTTTCTCAAAGACTTCGCGGAGTTTGGTGAACGGAATGTAGATCGTTTGCTCGCGTTCGGCCGGATTAACTTCCGGTTTATCGCCGTCGCCTGCCTCGGTCTGTGCACGTAGCGGAGCAAACATCACGAGGGAAAGAATCAGTATCAATCCGCGTGGCCAAGCATGGAGTTTCATACAATCTTCCCAAAGTAGGGGCTAAGTTGGCGTTAGACGGTGAATCGATGAGGTGGAGGTGATAGACGCGAGATAACCAGTTAAGTTTCCGATTCGCGGCTTTTTAAGCTATTTTAATCAACGCCAGGTTGGAAATTAGAACACAGAGGCACGGCGGACACCGAGCGATTGATCGAGAAGTCACGGAAAACGCTTGCCCGGACTGCCTACTGCTGGATTGCAAAAATTACGATCTGTTGTGCGTTTAGTACTCCCGACTGGCGAGCAACTTCTCTTGCAGACTGAAACAAGATAATCGTCGGGATGCTCGTAATGTTAAAAGGCAAAGCCGATCGTGGGTTCTCATCAGTATCAACTTTTGCCAAGATGACTCGATTTGCAAGTTTCACGGCGGCGTCAGTAAAGGCAGGTGCCATTGTCCGGCAAGGTCCACACCAAGGCGCCCAAAAATCGACAAGAATGGGCAGTTCTGTTCGGGCAATGAATTTTGAAAAACTCGCATCGGTTAACACGACGGGATGTTTCGGTAAAAGCAATTCTTTACAGTTACCGCAAACAGGCTGATCGACAAGTTTTGACGCTGGTACGCGATTAACTGATACACACGACGAGCAGACAATATTCATTTGGGCACCTGAATGATTCTGTAAAACAGCTACCATCCTACTCAACTTTTCAACTAATAAAATCATGCCACTTCAGCGGCGCTGGCAAGACTTCGGCGGGCGCGAGCTCCAAATGAATGACGCGACGGTGTCTCAGTGTACCGGGCGTAGAAAGCAGACTGGTATGAGCCAATAGTGGTCGCATCACAAACACATCGCCCGCAGTCCTTGGGGTTGATTCTTCTACCTAGCCTGAACCACAAATTTCTTGCCGCCGATTTGGACTACATCGTTGGGCACAAGCTTTCTGCGTCTTCGCGTTTCGACTTCTCCATTCACTTTCACTTCGCTGTTCTGAATCATCAACTTCGCTTGACCGCCCGTTTCGGATATGCCCATCGTTTTGAGGAAGTGGTCCAGCCTCAGTGGCTCGGCCGTTGTTTCGCCTGGCGTTTCGAAATTTTCTTCGGTGGACATGTCAGCAACTTATCTTGTGAAAGCGTTCGAATCTTAAGAATCTTTCAGTTTAGTCACAGTCTCACCAAAACAGAATGCAGCCGACCTTCGTGGCGGCTTGTCGACGAATCGCAGATTCAACCAATGCACCCAGTGGCCGGATAGCCGGTGCCCCAAGCAAACCAACAGGTGTATCGCAGGACTACGACCCAAAAGATACTGACAAGAATGGGCAAGTCTCCATGCAACGTCATCTTTGATGTTTCATCGCTCGTCAGTACCGCCTTACATGGACACGATACTATCAGGTGCCCAGATCCAGAAGTCAACGCACCGGCGAGATCCGAAATGCAAGCGTTGCAAGAAAGTGAAGAAAATTTCTCAACTAAGAATTTTTCCTGATGCGCATCGGTGAAAACGAGGCATTTCAAGAGATAGGGAGGTGACGCATGAGCGGCTTTCGGCATCGCCGAAAACGAGCATGCGGTTGCCAATTCTCTCTTTTCTCCACGCCCTACTGTTTCCAAGGTGTTCTAAAATGTCGGATCAATCCAGAGTTTTCGATGCAAAACGTGTTTCCATATCGCGGCAATTTAGGCAAGCGTTTCGAGATGCTGTGTCGGGGAGTTTAGGAAACTGGAAACGGCACAAAAGCCCCCGAAAGTTGCGATTCGAGGGGCTGGAAGATCGTCGATTGCTTGCTCTCGTATGGGCCAATCGAGGAGAGGATAGCGATATGTTCGACGCCGCCTTTGGACCTAATGCCGAAGTGGGTCGCGGCGTAGTTGATTCGGCGTTGAGAGAATGGAACCGAGTCGTTACGGGCTATCAGGGATCCCCCTTTGACGTGCAACTCACCATCGCCATGGATCCTACCAATCCAGCCCTCAGTGCATTTGCCTCGAATACTATCAGGGATGACAACGGTGTGCCGATCTCGGGGACGGTAACCATTAATATGGCCCTGGATAATGCAAACAACACGCAATGGTATTTAGACCCAACACCCGACGATAACTCAGAATTTATGGGTACGCTGGTGCATGCCTTTGCGCGCAATCCAACTCCTGGCGGTCCAGCGGCCGGCATGAGAGATCTGCGGACGCTGTTGGTTCATGAACTAGGGCACACGATGGGCATCAGCTCCGGATCTCCATTGATGTACGCGAATCCCGCTATCACCATGACCAAGACCAACATTACGGACAATTCGGTTGGATCAGGTGCCAATACATATTGGCTTTTCCAAGGCCCAAGCGTGAACGTCGTGATGACCGATTTTGATATCGGCGGACCGGTCACTCCCTCAGCCGGTCACAATGCGATGCCCGTTGCTGGAAACCCGGCCATTAACTTTAACAGCCAGACCTATTACACGGCGGTGGATACCATGCAACCCACCAGCCTTAGTACACGGCGCATTTTGCTGACCAACAAAGTTGCGTTGATGATGAAGGACATGGGTTACGATGTTGCCTTGCCGGAGAGAAACGGCACCTTTCATACTGTTCTGAATAGTGCGACCGGACTTCTTACCATCCGAGGCGGAAACGACAATACGCAAATCAACAACGTCAACCAAGGCGTATCCTCGGACAACATTGTCATACAGCGTTTCGGCAATTCGCTTTTCGTGACCGTTGACATCGGTGTTGATGTGCCGGGGTCGGGTCCAGGGTTGAATTCACTCGATCAACAAGGATCAATGATTAGTGTTTTTAACATCTCAGACGTAAGCTCTATTCACGTTGATGGACTCGGGGGCAATGATCAAATCAGTTTAACTGGTAATCTCGATTTTTTGAATTTGCTTGAGGTCTATGGCGGAGACGGGAATGATTCGATCAATGCGTCGGGGTTGACGGGTACCCAGCCCCTCTTGGCTTTCGGCGATGCAGGCGTTGATACGATTACGGGTGGCAAGGGCTTCGACAATTTAAACGGTGGTCTTGGAATCGATATGATAAACGGAGGTCCTGGCAACGATACGATCAATGGCGATGGCGACAATGATTCGCTGGTAGGTGGAGATGGCAGCGATACGATCTCTGGTGGTAGTGGAAATGATCGGATCATCGGGGGCGAATTGATCGCAAGTCTAGATGATCCTTTGAGCGACGCGAGTGCCGACACGCTCAACGGTGATGCAGGAGATGATTTGATTATCGGTGACGATGGATCGTTCCTGCCGCTGATTGTTCGACTGAATATCGGCGGGGCGGACACCATTCGCGGTGGGTTGAACAATGACTCGATTTTTGGTGGAGCTGGTTCGGACAACATTCATGGTCAGGGGGGCAATGACACCATCGCAGCCGGCCGTGGAAACGACACGATCATTGGTGGTGCACTGTTAGTGTTTGGTCAGTCACTGGCCGATGGCGATGATTTCATTAATGGAGAAGAGGGAGACGATTCCATTTATGGTGACAATCTAAGTCCATTCCTTTCGCCAATCGTAAGTTTGCTGGGTGGAAACGACAGGTTGATTGGCGGTGATGGAAACGACACGCTGGTTGGCCAATTCGGCAACGACCAAATGGATGGAAACGACGGCAACGACGTGATGCATGGAGGTGCTGGAAACGATGTGATAAATGGCAATGACGGCAACGATTCGCTGGTAGGCGGTGATGGCAGTGATACGATTTCCGGTGGAGACGGAAACGATAAGCTGATCGGCGGCGAGTTGATCACAAGTTTGAATGATCCACTGAGCGATTCGAGTGGCGATACGCTCAACGGTGACGCAGGCCAAGATTTGATTATCGGCGACGACGGGTCGTACTTTCCGCTTATGGTTCGCGAAGATATCGGGGGTGCAGATATCATTCGCGGAGGCTTGGATACCGATTTGATTTTTGGTGGGGCCGGGGCGGACAACATTCATGGTCAAGGCGGCAATGACACTATCGCCGCTGGTCGTGGCAATGATACGGTTATAGGTGGTTCACTTCTATCGCCAGGCCAGTCGCTTGCTGATGGCGATGATTTTATCAATGGGGGAAAAGGAAACGATACCATTTTTGGTGACAACCTCAGTCCATCGCTTGCGCCTACTGTAAGTTTGCTTGGTGGAAACGACACGTTGTGGGGCGGTGATGGCAACGACACTTTGATAGGTCAGTTCGGTCACGACGAGATGGAAGGCGATGATGGCACAGACGTAATGCAGGGTGGTGTTGGAAACGATCAAATGTCCGGCGGTGCAGGCAACGATACTCTCAACGGCGATGATGGTCTCGATCTCATGTTCGGAAACTCCGGCAATGACGAAATGCGAGGCGGTGACGGCAATGACATCCTAGTCGGAGGCACGGGCAACGACGAACTGTACGGGGATGCAGGTAACGACTTAGCTAACGGTGAATCAGGAGCAGATACCATTGTCGGAGGTAACGGTGATGATCGCATCACGGGCGGAGATGGCAACGATGTTTTGATCGGAGGCAACGACTCAGCCATTTCAGATAACGGAGCTGATCAAATCGACGGCGACGCAGGTGACGATTGGATCCTTGGCGACAGTGGTACCAAGACACCTTTGATTGTGAGCAGTGCAATCGGTGGAGCGGATACCATTCAAGGTGGAACGGGCAACGATACGATCTATGCTATGGCCGGAAATGACTTTGTGGGCGGTGGCTCAGGCAATGATGTTCTATTCCTCGGAACAGGCGATGATATTGCTAACGGTGACTCTGGTGACGATCAACTGTTCGGTGGAAAGGGCAACGACATCCTTGCGGGCAGTGCTGGTAAGGACAACATTCATGGCGAAGAGGGCAACGATTGGCTGATCGGTGGTAACTTTACGAACACGGGAACAGCCGCCCCCGAAACGGATGACGACACACTCTCTGGTGGCGCGGGACGAGACCTCATGTTTGGCGATAGTTGGTCTCAAGAGTTTCCGCTGGCAGAGAACGAGGTTGGTGGCAATGACACAATGCTGGGAGACAGCGACAATGATATCGTTTCAGGTCAGGTGGGCAACGATAACTTGCAAGGCGGAGGCGGAGACGATCAGTTGCTCGGTGGTAGTGGCAACGATGTGATCCAAGGCAATTCGGGCAGTGATACGATTTTCGGTGGGCAGGGGAACGATGAACTCCGCGGCGACGACGGAGACGACTTGATACGCGCGGGTGATGGCGACGACCAGCTGTTTGGCGGTACGGGGAACGACATCATGCTCGGCGAAGGCGGAGCGGATTCGATGTTTGGGAATGAAGATCGAGACATACTGATTGGTGGACGCAATGGTGACCGCATGAACGGGAACGATGGCGACGACCTATTGATCTCAGGGTTCACATCTTTCGACAATAACGATGCAGCACTGCGTGAACTCATGCTTGAATGGAATTCTTCGCGCGGCTACCTGTCGCGTGTCGCCAACTTGAGAGGAACGCCCAATGTGACCTTTGCCAGTCGACTGAATGGCAATACGTTTCTTCAAAAAGGAGTCACAGTGAATGATGACGATGAGGTTGAAACACTTACTGGCGGTGGAGGGACTGACTGGTTTCTTCTAGATAGGATGGCACCGCTTCCCGATGATTTGATCGCGGATCTACAGGTGATAGAAGTCACCAATTAGCACTTGAGCAGAGCATTGTCGCCTTTTGCTCCGCAAAAGTAGCGTTGGTCTGGTTTTAGTGTGCTACTGGCTTTCTCAGGTAGCATCCGGGAATCCGGATGCTACCTGAGAAAAGGCCAGTGAAACGAAGTAGGTGATCTCCCGTCAAATGAGCACCAGAGCATAGAATGGAGCTTTCGATGCCAACGACAGGAGCGACGCTACTTTTGCGGAGCAAAAGGCGACAATGCTCCGCGACGAAGAGCTGACTTACTGGGACCATTCGGACCAAGTCAAGTGGGTCAGTCTTTCGAACTCGCTGGCTTCGTCGGCGACAGTCGTGGGTTCTAGCCATTGGACATTGTTTCCAGAATCTAAATAGCGTTGGGTCGCTAGCCGCACCCAACGCTCGATCAACTCGGGTTGGTCAGTCATGGGAGATGGCAAGCGCCAAAATCGACCCGCGACTGCAATATTCTGCGTTGGACTAAACTTGACGGCCGCAACGGGCTCGTTGTGTGTAAGCGGTGACGACAGGGGCAAACAAGTTACGACATCCCAAAGTCGTGCGGTCTTGTCGACGCTGCCTGTAATCAGACGCTTTCCATCAGAGCTAAAGGCTGCATCGAGCACCAATGCGTCGTGATGCATGGGCTCACCGAACGGCAAGCCCGAGGAAGTACTCCACAGTCGAACAGTTGCATCATAGCCGCCCGTTACTGCCAGTCGGCTGTCAGGGCTGAAGCGAACGACGAAAACTTCGCCACGATGCGGCAACTCATTACCTCGAGGTTCTCCATTTTTGGAATTCCAAAGTTGGGCTGTTTCATCGTTGCCGCCACTGATCGCAAGTTCGCCGTTTGAACTCAATGCAACTGAACGAACGTGGGCTCGGTGCTTGGACATCCATAATAGTTCGCTGGACTCCGCATGCCACATTCTTACGCCGTTGTCAGGTGATGAGTATCCAACCAAGACCCGGTCGCTATGAGGGCCAAAGCAAAGCGACAATGCGGATGCATTTACTTTTGGGAACGTTCTTATCAACTCACCTGTGTCTGCATTCCAAATCCGGACGTAGCCTGAGTTATCTCCAGTTGCCAACCACTGACTATCAAAGCTGAAAGCGATCGAATCGACGGATGCGGGCAAATTGGAACTGGTTCGATGTTCCATCGAATGGCCGCGTGGACTTCCATTTTGAGCATTCCAAAGTCTTGCAATTCCATCCAGGCCGGCTGTGACTATGACGGCACCATCCGGCCGAAATCCCACTCGTTTGATAGCCCCTGTGTGCACCATAGGTTTTCCGACAGCATTCCCATTGTTTGGATCTCGCAGTCGGGCGTTTCCATTGCGGCTTGCTATAACCGCAAGATTGCCGTCGGGACTGATGTCAACGGCATCGACAGTAGTTTGTCGAAGGGCAAGTGAGTTTGCATCGGGATCGGGCAGATTCCAAAGTATGGCGGAATGCCGCTTTGCCATCACCAGCATCTGACTTGTCTCTGGCCGAAAGCAAAGATTTTGCGTATGACGATCGAATCGCAACCATTCACAAACGGGCCGTCGATCTTGCAGATCCCACGCGCGAGCAATTCCATTGTCCCATACACCGGCGATGGTCGTGCCGTCGGAAGAGCAGGCAACTGCAGTAATCCGACCAGTGTGCCGCCCAAAATCAATAAGCAATTGCTTTGATGCGATTTCCCATACGGCTACAGATCCCAGATCAATTCCGGCGATGAGCAATTTTCCGTCGGGAGTAAATTCTATCCTTACCATTTTTTCAAACGACTTATAGACAACATACTTGGAGCTACTCTTTTCTAGCTCCCAGATTCTTGCGTTCCCCTTGGCTCCAACTATTCCAAGCCGGTTGGTGTCGGGCTGAAATGCCATCTGCTGAATTTTGCTTCGCGTCTCAATCTCGCCTAGGAGCTGGCCGTCGGAGATCTTGTAAACGTGAACTATAGAGGATTCGCGATCAGCGCAAGCGATGAACTGAGCATCGTGACTCAACACAGACTGCGAAATGGCTCCGAGAAGATTGATAGTAGGGCTGGTTCGCTGATCGCTCCAAAACGGCTTGCTGGATGGAATCGTGTTCGAACCGTCGTCGCTTGGAGGGGAGATTGCGTATTGATGCAAATTTAATTTTCCGCCTGATGCAGTTGCTAGAACCAGATCGCCTTCGCCATGGAATTTGGCGGCAAGTATGCGAACTTGTTTTTTTAGCTCCAGTTCTTGAAGGATTGTGGCCTGCTCTACGTCCCAAACGCGTGCGAGACCTACGCCCTCCGCGGTCAACAAGTACTTTCCATCGGAGCTGAATACAGTCAAGGAGATTGAGCGATCATGAGAATAGGTGGCTTGACGATGAAGCAGATGATTCTTTGCGGCAGAGAAATTGCTCAGTATCACCCTTCGCATCGCTGTGTCACTGCTGGGTGTAAGATGCAAGGAACGCTGGAGCCACAGTAAGCCTTCGCCGAATTGATTCTGCTCGATCAATTGATAACCGCGATCGAATGCCAGTCGGGCGGTCACTTTTCGTGCTTCAACACTCTCACGATCGGCCCGCAGTCTTTCGCCATGAATGCGAATTGCTGCGACTAGCGAGACACAGGTCACCACTAAGAGACTGACCAATCCACCGATGGCCAGCTTCCGATTGCGGCGTCCCCATCGCGTGAGCAGACCAGCGATTGACTCAGGTGCAACGCCAACCCGCTCGTCCGCTAAATAGTGTTCAATGTCTTCCGCCAAGGCAATTGCCGAAGGATAACGATCTTTAGGAGATAGCGCCATCGCCTTGAGGCAAATGGCTTCGAGAGGAACGGGAATCGATCGATTCAGCTCGCGCGGACGCTGGAACCGACCGGACATAATCTTTTGAATCGTGTCCGGCACATCAGAGTCACCAAAACGGCTTCGATCGGTTAGCAGCGCGTAAAGAGTTGCTCCCAAACTATAAACATCGCACAACGGACCAATCGATGATGTATCACCGCTGGCTTGCTCTGGACTCATAAAGGCTGGGGTCCCAATGAGCGATCCGAGCGATTGAGTGAGCTCAACGGACCAATCGGCCATAGAGTTGCTCTGATCCAATTTTGGAATGACTTGGATAGGATCCAGTTGAGCCTCTGAGTTCTTCAACGATGTTTCTTGATCGCCCGTTGGTGAAACTTTCGCAAGGCCCCAATCTACTAGCAGAGTTTCACCGAAGGGACCGAGCAATATATTCTGTGGCTTAATATCGCGATGAATGACTCCTCGGCTGTGCGCATAAGCAACCGTATCGCAAACGATCAAAAAACGCCGTAACAGTTTTTGAAAATCGAGTGAACGAAAGCCCTTCCTTGCATTTTGCGTTGAATGGTAGGCTTCGATCGCTTCCAGAAAACTCTGTCCGCGAACTAGTCGCATCGCATAGAAAGGTCGTCCTTCATCGTCTTTGCCCAGCCCATAGACTGGAACCACGCCGGGGTGTTCTAAACGTCCGGTGATTTCAGCTTCTCGCAAGAAACGTTCTCGGATATCCTCGCTGGCGGCCAGTCGAGGTTGAATTTCTTTAACGGCAACTTCGCGGTTTAACTCGGTATCCAAGGCACGCATGACCTGACCGATCCCACCCTGCGCAAGAAACGTGGTGATCTGAAATCTAGATTTCGATCGACTTAATGAACTGGTGTTTGAGAAAGTCGACGATGTCGCATCGGCTTGTTCGTCGAATAATTTTGCGAGCTCAAACTGCTGATTGAGCTCCTTGCGACACTGTGGAAATCGATCAAAATACTCGCTCGCATCGGGTACTTCGCCCAACTCGCAACGGACATCATACTCCGTAAAGATCAAATCCACTGCTGATTCCAGATCCTTTGCCAGCCACGGGTATTGGCTCAAATAGAACTCGCAGCGAATCGATTCACCCGCTCTTAGCCGGCTTTCGAGATCGGCACAAATCGATACTACCGAAGGGGCAGTCGGTTGAGGAGTTGGACAAGAATCTGATGTGGGTGTGTTTGCATTCGGTTCGCGCATTGCGAAAATCTGCTTCTTGGGAGTAGACTAAGACGAGCGGCACATTGAAACGTACCGGTTGAAACGTACCGATTGAGCCTGAAGCGCTAGCCGATTAAGCCGCAAGAAATCGGCCAGCGCCTCAGGCTAAAGTACCGCCCGCCTAAACGCTTTGCTTCTACCTTAGACGTACCAATTACGAAATGCAATCGATGGGACCGATGCCATGTCCGAACCAGACGATAACTTTGCGGAATTGCTAGCCAAAGTGCGAATGGGCGATGAACTTGCTGCAACTCAGTTGGTTCAGCAATACGAGCGGGCTGTGTTGCGCTGCGTACGCAGTCGGCTAGGCCACAGCATGCGGGTGACGTTGGACTCGATGGATATTATGCAGTCGGTACATCGAAGTCTTTTGCTGGGACTTCGCAATGACAAGTTTCAGTTTTCAAATTCGCAACAACTGCTCGCTTTGGCGGTTCTCATGGTGCAGCGCAAGGTGGCCAGAAAATGGCGGACTATGAAAAAGCAGGAAGCCAATCGAGTTGCTTTGAAAGCGGAGTCTGAGAACTCTCTTCTCAATCAAATTGAAAGTGGCGATCCAGCGGTATCGCGAGTGGCTTCGGCCGATGAAATGCTACAGATTTTCTTGTCGCGATTGAATGAAATGGATCAACAACTAGTCCGCTTAAAACTGGCAGGAAATAGCTCGTCAGAAACAGCCCAATTGCTTCAGTCCGATCCCGCGTTTATAAGGATGAGATGGTCGCGACTGAGGCGTAAGCTGCGCGATGAGGGCTTAAACTGACTAACGGGTAGTTTGTATTAGTGAGCCGTCGGCGCAAGCTGCGGATTTTCGGAGTGATACACTATCACGACAACCAGCGCAATTTAAGCGTGGAGCCTATTAACAAACATTGCATTGGATAGGCAGTTCGCGATTTTTGATGTTGCGCATTTCGATTTCGTGTGCCACTGGCTTTCCCAATCGCATCCGGGAATCCGGATGCGATTGGGAAAGGCCAGTGTGCCGAAGCGAATGAGTTCGAATAAAAGCGTTCATTCTGATGCATAGGCGCTTTGCACAACAGCGACCGAAGTATTTAACGTCGCGCTTAGCGGCGCTTACCACACAGAAATCAACCACCGCAGTGACGCATGTATTTGAATGATTGTGATTTCACTTGCGTCCAAACTTCGACAACTTTCACGGCGAGTAAGTTAGCGTTGGCGACGGTAACGGCAGTTAGAGTTACCAACTCCGTTTCACTGGCCATGCCCCGTAGAGTCCTATACGAATCTGGACTTTGTGGGGCAAGCCAGTGTCACACAAATCAATATGCGCAGCATCAAAACTAACGCTATCGGCTTACTAGTTCGCTTGAAGTGTGAATTTTGGCTCTTCAATCAGAGGCAGTTGAAGAGCACCGTCGCGGTCGGCGCAGAAGATTTGGAATCGATCTCCGTATCGGTCTCGGTGAGTGGCTAAGGCAACTTCGGGCGAGTTGTTCTCCCCGGACAAGTGTCCTAAGCAAGCCCATTGCAACTGGCTTGCATCGCACGCGTCCAGCAACTCAGCGGCATCGTCGTTTGAAATGTGCCCGCCCTTACCTGAGATCCGATCCTTCAGACGCTGCGGATAAGGACCCTGACGGAGCATCGCCTCGTCGTAATTGCTTTCGATCAACACTGCATCCAAACCATCAATGATTTTTCGCAGACCACTAAAGACGTGACCGAGATCGGTGAGCAAACCAAACCGTGTTCCGGATTCAGTGTCTTCAATCACAAAGCAAACGCCTTCGATGGCATCATGCGGAGTTCGCGATGTCTGGATGCGCAGCGAACCGATTTCAAAGGCCTTGCCGGGGACAAAGTGATTCGGAGTTCCAATACAACCCGTCGAAGGCTTGGCGCGGGTTGCATTCCAAGTTCGCATACTCGCATAGACAGGCAATCCGAACTTGCGGTGAAAAGCCCCTAAGCCGCTGATGTGATCGCAGTGCTCGTGCGAGAGCACTACGGCATCGCAGTCATGGATGTCATAGCCGTAAGCCGCCAACCGCAACTCCGCTTTACGTCCACTGATTCCGGCGTCGAAAAGCACCGACGTATCGCCACTTCGAACAAATATGCAGTTGCCGGCACTTCCTGATTGCAATGTGATAACTTCCATGCACGAAGTTTAACAAGTCGCCGCGTTGAACGGAAGTAAAGCAATTTTTCAGCGTAACTAAGCTAGCAATCTCACTCCGTAATCTTATTGAAAATTTCGCGGATTAGTTAAGCTTACCGAATTGCCGCCGCGAAGGAAGCTCGATCGAATAGACTTCGGAAACCTACCTTTTCCGAGCGTGGATCAACATCACCGCACCTTCGTAAGTAAACTCGACTGACTTGATGATTTCAAATCCTGCGTCCTCGACCCATTCGAGGTATTTCTCCGCTGTATTGCGCCTTGCAATAGTTCGTTCGATCTTCTTGTTTAATTCGTAGAGCGTATTGTACTGGGCGGATAATTTCCCAAGCAAATGTTGGCGACTCAGTTCCGTCTTGATCGAAGCAAGCAAATTGCTGAGACTTACAGCGGAGTGCGTTGTCGACAATCCTAAAACTCCTCCTGGCTTCAAGATACGGTGGGCTCCAGTGAGGCAGGCATAGGGATCATCAACGCTATAGAGCACGTTGACCATCACAACAGCATCGAAGGTTTCGTCCGCGATGCTTGGAATATGGTTGAGGCTCTCTGCTGATGCTTTAGCGATAAGATGTTGTGATGAATTTAACTTTTTTGCTCGCATTTTCTCGATCATTGCAGCATTGTGCTCCAAAGAGACAACGTACAATCCACGTGATAAAAGGTGAGCTGCAACGTTACCTGTTCCAGCCCCAACATCCATCACTTTTGAGGCCGACTCTGGGATTACCGAGCAGACATCAGAAATCAACTTCGCGTAAGGAGGAAAAGTGCTAAGTATTCGATCATAACTTGACGCATAGATGCTCCACAACTTGTCCTCACTAATTCGATTTTCAATATCTTTTTGAAACAATTCCCAATCAAGGTGTCGAGGATATAAGTGAACCGCCCAGGCGCGTAGTGTTCCCACAGAGTCGTGAAGCTGTGTTGCGACCTTTAGCATTTCGACATCACCGAATCGTTCTGAACAGTACTGAAGCACCTCCGTATCGCAGAAGGGCATTTCCCCCTGGTGTACTCGATTGGAGAACTGACGGCCGTGTTGAAAAACCTCATCATAATTAATCAGCCGGGCAATTAACTGATTGACATGTTGATAGCGAAGTCTTGGCGCAATAGCTTGGAAAATCAGTTCAAACGCCACATTCCAATCGATGATGTTAAGGTTGACGTCAAGGTAATATGCTGGAGTTGAGTAGTAAGTGGACTGTGGCAGGACCGGGCAGATTGTGTTGTACCATGTATCGAGGGTCGGTGGTCCTGACTCCGAGCCGATAATCTGTTGGTTTTGATCGACCAACGTTGTAACTTGACTCTCAAGTTGTGCAGGTTCAACGGGAGGTGTGGCCGGCAGTCGCGGGGGGGCAATTCTGGCTCGAAGTCCCATCCGCCTGATCTCGGTTCGAATTTGATAACAAGGTGGACCAAGCGCACTTTCCAGATTACCAGCCTCTGGCGGACAGTACGGCGCCAAAGACACGCCTGCTAAATCGGTTGGGATCTTTAGGCCAGCGGATTGGTCAAATACAACAAAAGTACGGGCTCGACCGAGTGCACCTAGGAATAAGCCTAATTCGAGCAGTATGTTGTCTCGAGGTGATGCAGATTTTGCGCCACGGCTCTCAATGAGGTCATCGGGTGAAAAAACTAGAATGGCAAAGTCATATTTATCAAGTTGACTTACAAGATTTTCAAGATTTGATTGCCCAAGTTGAAAAACGCCTTGAGACCAAACGATCGGTTCACTGACGTTCTGAAGTCCGACCTGAAGTACATTCGCGATCTCCAAGCCTTCATTGGACGATCCTATAAATATAACTGGCCTCATCAAATCACCGCCCGCTTGAATTAGAGAGTATGCGTGTATTCTGCCATTGCATTCCAATCATCGTCCGACCCACTCCCATCGGCGGTCCTTGTAGGCCAAGGCTCGAGAAGCCAAATTTTGCGTACAAAGATTCATGGAAATGGAGACACTCTAACAGAACCACTTCGATGGGAAAACTCTCAGCAAAGTCCATAACGGCTTCCAGCAATTGAGATGCATAATTCGCTCCGCGATACTCCGGATGAACGACTACACGACTCAATTCTGCCCAGGCGAACCTGCTGTCAGCACAACGTCGCATATGGTCGTTGATCGGGAGTGTCTGAAAGATAGGCAACTGGAACTGCGCCATCTCACTGCGTTGCTGATCTAATTGCGATTTAAGTGACTGATTGGTTCTTGCAATCGACAATGCATGTTTCTTGTACAAATCGTTGCTGTAACGGTTCATAATTAGTCGAGCAGTACCGACTAGTTTTTCTGCTCCATTGTTGTCTCTTACAAACGCTCCAAAGTGATTTGACAACAAGTCACACCAAGTAAGATCCAATCCTCGGGGGGATACACCATTGTTTGGCAAGTAGCCCATGATCTGATAGACGTCATAACGAAGCCTAAGCGCATCGCGTAACTCGCTCTGCGTTTCGATTGCACGCATTTCGCATTTCGGCGGTATTTCCGCCTTTTTAGGCTTCAAATAGTATCGAATTCGTTGGCAAAGAATTTGAAAGCCTTGTTTCCATTGCTGAGCTTGAAAGTCTGGTGTCAAGACCAAGGCAACGTCATTTATTGGTTGCCCCAACTTGTCGATCGCAACTTGCAAGAGCACCGAATTGGCAAATTTGGCATTCAGCTCTTTACATGCAGAAGTACTTCGCCACTCAGGTAACCAATCGTCATCCTCGTACAGAAGCGAGTCTGAGAGCAATATGACGGCTGACTCGGGGTGCATGCAAAAGTGCGATTGGATCGTATCATGAGCTATCTCAAGGGAAGATACTTCGCGAATTTCTAGTGAACTAACGCCCCAGCTTTCAAGCAGGGAACTTTGGTTAACGCTTGTTGTAACCCGAACCAAGTTGCCGCGAGAATCGCGATCTTTCACGCAAATAACCAACAGGATATCAATGCTACGCGTTACCATGGTTTCAACTCTTGCGAAAATACCGAATACATGTAAATTCGTTGCTTAATATATTCTAACCATTCTGTTAGTACCCAAAAGCCATAAAAACAATTGTCCTTGAATTTTCATAGAAACCGCAAGATGGATAAAGTTTAACGGAAACGCAAATTGGTGCTGGGAGCGGTTTATCCACCGATTTTTCCATATGCAAAACGATCGCTGTCGTACTCAATGGAAAAACGGCAGAACCAATGGCATGGAATTCAAATGCAACCTAGCCTAGCGAAAGCTCGGGTTGCGATGCCCACAATGTTTGTATCGCGTGATGCCAATATGAAGACGAAAGCATGTGAATGATCATACGAACGTTTCAGCCGAGCGATCTCGATGAACTAAAACGCATCACTGTCGAAGGCTTTGAAGGAATCGCCATTGACCAGAGTGTTGAGAATCTGCTCGGGCGACTCAGCGATCATGATTGGCGGTGGCGAAAATCGCAGCACGTCGACGAAGACGTTCAGGCAAATCCCGATGGCGTTTTTGTCGCAGAGGAATCGGGGCGGATTTTAGGATACATTAGCACCCGCGTTGACTACGAAAGCGGCAAAGGTCGCATTCCCAATCTAGCGGTCGATAAATCGGAACGTGGACAAGGTATCGGTCGGTCGCTGATCGAACATGCGCTCGAGTATTTTCGCAAAGAGGGGATGTCGTTTGCCATGATCGAAACGATGGACAATAACCCCGTTGGACAATATCTCTATCCGTCATGTGGTTTTGTCGAAGCCTGTCGCCAAATCCACTATGCCAGAAAGCTGTAATCAAATTGACAAAGGAGCCACGCGAACACTCACCACTGCGTTTACACTTGCTAAGCGGCTTGGCGATTCCCGCTCATCCGTTGGCACTGAATGCATCACGTCAGTTAGATGAACGAAAGCAGCGAGCATTGTCGCGATATTACATCGCTGCCGGAGTTGGAGGATTGGCTGTCGGAGTGCACACGACGCAGTTTGCGATTCGCGATTCAAAGTTCGGTCTCTTCAAGCCAGTGCTGCAACTGGCGTCCGAAGAGATGGACCGTGCCAAACAATCGCTTGTTCGCATCGCTGGCGTATGTGGTCCGACACCGCAAGCGGTGGCAGAAGCCCAGCTGGCTTGCGACTTGAAATACGATGCCGCTTTGCTTAGTCTCGGCGCCCTTCGCGATGCAAACGATGCGAGCCTCATTTCGCACTGCCGAGCTGTTGCAGAAGTGATTCCTGTGATTGGGTTTTATTTACAACCAAGCGTTGGAGGTCGTGTTCTATCGTACGCGTTTTGGCGGCAATTTGCTGAAATTGAAAATGTCGTTGCGATCAAGATCGCTCCCTTCAATCGTTATCAGACACTCGATGTCGTACGTGCGGTCAATGATTCTGGACGAGATGATATTGCGATGTACACGGGCAACGATGACAACATTGTATCCGACCTGCTGACACCATTTTGCTTTGGTGAAAAAGACCATCGCATCGTGGGTGGTTTGCTCGGACATTGGTCAGTGTGGACGCGGCGTGCTGTCGAATTGCTCGATCGATGCCGTGAAGCCGGTGCATCGTCTGAGCTCATGCGGCTAGGAGTTGAGATCACCGATTGCAACGCAGCCTTCTTTGATGCTGCCAACGGTTTCCGAGGCTGTATAGCGGGACTGCATGAGGTTCTTCGGCGACAAGGACTGCTCGAGGGAATCTGGTGTCTCGACCAGAGTGAATCGTTAAGTCCTGGCCAGTTGGAAGAGATTGATCGTGTCTACCGAACTTATCCGCACTTGAATGACGACGACTTCGTCGAGACACATCGCAATGCATGGTTAAGTAACTGAAGCAAAACGGCATTCAACAAGGTAGCTGGTTTCGTGAGAAACCGGGTCGAATAGAATGTTCACTAGTACGCCGGTTTCTCACGAAACCAGCTACACATGCTCACGACCACTGTCTCAGTTGACCTGTATGTGAATCGAACGCGATTCCTCGTCGACATAGGAAACTTTTCCGAACCGAATGCCTTTGGCTACCGAATCGACCGAACCGGAATATCGCAGACCGATGGTTGTGTAGTCGCTTCCACCATCGGCGTGTACTTCAGCAACGGAAGGGATTCGTTGTAGTTCCTGAACCCAACCGGAAGCGTTCTGGCCCTTTGAGTGCAAGACGAAAATCATCACGCCGCTTGAACCAATGAAGCGATGCAACTGAACCGGCAAACCACTCTTTGATGTCCCTGCCCCAGCGACGCTAACTTGACCTTGGGCAGTATTAGCAGTGCCAGCAGGAACTGACCCTGTGGGCGTCGGAGGAGTAGTGGTTGTGCTGGGTGTGGGTGGCGCTACGCCTGGAATTGGTGGACTTGATGCCATGGGTGTTGAATTTGGCGTTGGCGTTGTTGCAGCCGAAGAAGACTCAGGCCGAATTAGGCTGGGAGGATTCAGGTCAGGAACGCCGAAGGTCGGATCTGGTTGTGGGGCGGAATCCATGGTTGCTGACGAACCCGCCCGGAATGAATCGGTCGTCGGTAAAGTATTTCTGCTTGCAGGCCCCTGCGCACTCAGGCTTACAGAGGCAGCTGTGGTGTCGGTCGCTGGTGAAAAAGAAGTACTTGGTTGGAAATTCGAATTGGTGCTAATCGCTGGAGTTGATTTAGCAGAATCGCTCATCGTCACCTGTGAGGCTTCGCTCAGTTTTCCGTAAACGTAATAACCACCGAATCCAAGTGGAATGAGAATCGCGCTCGCGCATACAACGATTAAAGCGGTAAGCACAACCGGACTCATCGAATCATCCGACCTCGATCGCGGTTGGTAGTGGACTTGCGCAGGTTGAAAGGGTGGTAACACAGGCATCTGTGCGAACACTTCGTGCACAGGCGCGGCGGAGCGCGGTGGCACTTTAGCAGCAAAAACCTTATGGCAATCGGGGCACTCGATTTGGACCAATTCGGTCTCGTGGGTGTCGATCTTCAGCTCGGTTTGGCACTTGGGACAGCTAGCCCAAATAGTAGTCTTCATCTCACGAGCCTTTCAGATACTTTACGTCAGCGTCGCACAGTGATTTGATTGGAATTTCAATCACTGACCCGTCGCGCTTTTTCAATCGCACTTTTTCCGCATCCGAACTAAGCAACACTGCTTCTACCGAGTGCTTTCCAGTCAGATCGTTCCATACACGGTATCCGTCCGCGCCAGTTGAACTAGGCGTGTCGGTCGAACCCGAGTTGTTCGAAGCAGTACTGTTTGACGCATTGCTATTCGAAGGGGGACGCATCACATTTTTCAGTTCATCCTGAGTGATCGTCTGCAGGACCGTTACCGATGTGCTCGAGCCACTGCGAGTGGCGGCGGTGGCGGTACCATTTACATACACTGGGCAGGGCATGACCTGTTCACCCAGCGTCAAACCGGCAGTCGACTCCGTCCACAGAAGATACGGTGTGTCTTCATAGATGATCAACACATCGTGATCGTTGAAGGAATGGAGTACAATCGCGTCGCTCATAAATCCGATCGTGTTATTGCGACGGGGATCGAGTTTTGGCCCGAAATTCCAGGCCAACATAAACAGTGATCGTAGATCTGTAGGACTCTTGATTTCGTTTTTCAGTTTGTTGACTTCGCGAATACGAGTCTCTTGTCGCGCAAGTTCCCGAGTCTTTACGGCTTCACTGCGAAAGAACCACTTCACGTTTTTTCGCATCGGAATTTGGACGCGAACGATGTCAGCATCTTCGTCCTGGACATTGGGCGGAATGTAAGTTTCGCCGTTCTTCATTTCCTTCAGCTTAGCCGACAATCGTTCGGACTCTTTACGCAAGTCACGAGTCAGGTAACTGAACGCCTCTTTGCACTCGTTGACATACTTTTGAATCACAGCCGCAGAAGCGGTCTCGTGCTGAATGATCCGTCCACCTGGGCCACGACCGCCACCCTTGGATCCACCGCCAGGTTCTGACTCAGAATCTTTTGACTTGATTCTCGCAGCGCCAATCCGTAACGGAACGAGCGGATTGCCTTTAGCGAGACCCATGGCGGCTTGAATATCATTTGCCGAGATACCAAAGTTCAAGTTCTGGGCACTGCCGCGCGACGCAAGCGTACTCATTGCCACCACTTGCCCGCGTTCATTGACCAGCGGACCACCACTGTTTCCAGGCGAGAGTGCCGCGTCGACTTGAACCCATGTCCCGTCGAGCGATTTGTCGCCTACGTCGTTTCGCATCTCAGTTGTTGAACGAATGGCGCTGATAATCCCACGCGTTGCAGTAAAGGACAGACCATGTGGTG
The DNA here is from genome assembly GCA_031412515.1 of Planctomycetia bacterium. Lineage (GTDB taxonomy): Bacteria > Planctomycetota > Planctomycetia > Pirellulales > Pirellulaceae > Aureliella. Next base: position 30,946 of record JANODD010000161.1, read on the forward strand.
ACCCCAATGCAATAACCAACTCGCCTTTACGAGGAAGGGCACTAGCCAGTGGAACGGCTGGTTTGGCGGCTAACGAAATCCTCGCAACGATAATGTCGCGAGCTTGATCAATAAGAAATGTTCCAACGACCTCGCCGCTTGTACCGTCGGCAAAGTGAACTTTCGCTTCCGTAGCTCCTGCCAACACGTGGCAATTGGTAATGATCGTCCCCTTACCATCAACGACGAAACCGCTTCCAAGACTATCCCCGTCCGCCGCTTTCGTCTCGATACGTACGACGCTCTTCTCGCATGCTTCGATAATGTCAGCAAGCGAATCTTGGGCAGCCGACACTCTGACTAAGGAAGCCAAAACGACCAGGCTAAATATAGTTTTTAGCAGCAAGATTGTTCTACTTCTGCAAAAGGAAAGTTAACTTCTAGCGATTGATTGTATGGTCAAAATGGGTAGTTTGTCAAACAGCTGCTTAGGTCGAAACTTGTCGTAAAACGTTCGTTCCAATAGGTAACGAGCAAGTCTGGCAAATGCACTCTGCAAAGAAGAGTGGCGCTTAACTGCCGTTTAACGTTGAGAAAATTGGGGGTCGGCAAGTCCCGTGAATGATTACTTGCTTACACTTCAGTTTTCGCTAAATCTTCAAAATCCGCCGAATATTTTCCGAAAATTCTGGTTATTCTGGCCGTCGAGTTCTCATTCGTTCGTCCATCTCCCATACGCGACGTCCATCTTGGCTGTCGCTATCGGCAAGTTAGTCGCTTTGTGGGTGGCGAAAGTTCCTCCCTACCTCATTCGGCCGATCTTTTTTTTGAGACCCCACATGGCAAAATTCCTTTTGATCTACCGCGATGCGGCCGAACCGCAATCACAACCTTCACCGGAAAAGATGCAAGGTTTTTTGGCAATGTGGGGAGACTGGTTTCAGCAGTTCGGCCCCAAGATCCTTGATGGCGGCGACCACAGTCACTGCTCATCGCAACTTGATTGCCCGCAAACTTGCAAATCCTTAGCCGTGGCGGATGTTGCCAGCATTAACGCTGACCCTAATTGCCTTCAAGCAGCTTTTTGAGGTTTGTTGCCGCATCGCGAGTTTGCTTTCCTAACCCAAGTTTGATGAGCGGTGTCATCAGCTTTCCCGCAAACGTCTTGGGAGTGATCTCGATGATGTGAGTGGTCAGCGCGCCTGTAGGTGTCGACGCGACTAGCAAGTCGACTGAGACCTCGAATGAAGTGTCGGAATACTTGCAGTAAAGTCGTTCGTTGGGGACGCGAGCAAGGATCTCGCCGTCCATCTCGCTCTCACGCCCCCCTTGCTTAAAGACATACTTGAGCTTGTCGCCGGGCGAGTTGGGACCATCGCCAATCTTGGACAAGCTGACGCAAGGAGGAAGCCACTTTGAAGTCATCGGCAAATTGTCAATCACCGCAAACACCTGAGCTGGACTGGCGGCCACCGTTTCTTTGTGCAGGTATCGAATCGACATGGGAGCTCCGAGATGAAAACTGTTATTACGATTGCGATCTAATATGGCAGGTCATCACGCCCCGGTTGTAACCGTTGACTGTCAAATTATTGAATAAAGCGAATCTGGTAGTTTAGCTGGAAAGGACTGAATCCGTTACGAAAATACTTAATTCTCTACGCGACTGCCGATGCAGTAAGCATGGGCTGCGTGGGTATTTCGCGGTTTCCACGTAGGAGTGTTTTGTGCTGCGCCAACGCGATCAAAATTTTCACCTTGCAAAGAATCGCTTCCCGGCACAAACGCAAAGTCGCATGGTGATTGAGAATATTCGCTTGCGTTCGACGGTCAAGGCAACTGACTGAGATCCAAACGCAAGCTAGAACCGGGGCGAGCAGAACCACATAGCCATTTGACCATCGCGATGCGTCATGGAGCGACACCAAGACGTTGGGATTCGATGCGTGGCAGAGGAGGGTAAGACCAAGAGTGGCTGAACGAACTTGTAACCACATCTTTGGGTTTAGACAACCAACGATCAGCGCCGCAGATAATATCGCCAAGTGATGTCCGGCGTAGGCAGGGTAGTTCAAAATCACAAACGACCAATTCCACAGCGTATACCCGACGATCCAAGACCGAGGCAAATCATAATGCAGATCGCGGCAACCGCTTGAATTGTCGACACGCACTCCAGCTTCGCAAAATGGTATGGTAAGAAGCAACATAACGGCCGCCATTGCATTGACCAGGTGCCCGACACCTGGATGCAGCAGGTCGACCATCATTGCTTCGCCGACGTTGATGAACAGTATCCAGGGCACCACGCTTCGGAACGTTGCGATTCCTCCTGCAAAGGTAAACCTCAGCCATCCGGCCCAACATAGTCCGGCAAACACGCTCAACATTTTGATCCACCAGAAACTATCAAGATCGCTGGCCCAGGCCCAAACCGGTGCAAGTAGCGCGGGAACCAATCCAAATACGACCCAAAGCGCCTTCAGCTTGCAGCGTCGTCCGCACTCATAGAAAACCCAGTAAACGGCTGCCAGAGCGGCAATTAACAGTATTTCGCACATGACCCAGTCTCCCGCGATAAGGCAACTAGTGCCGTCAGTGTTGATTCACTGACTGCCCAGTTATCAAAGCGGGGATGTGCCAATTATGTTACGAAGGATCTTGTCACGTTGTTGACTGATTTTTTCAGTGAGCATCACTGACCGGGCAAGTCCTGTCGGAAGAAGAGTGCTTCGCCTTGGTTACGACTGAGAATGCGATCGGAGGAAATGAAATAGCGTTTGCCCTTGGGAAAGACCAGGGTCTGCTTCCACTGCGATCCGGTTTTCTTACCTGGAGCGGCCAACGTGTAGTTCCAACTCTGCTCGATGGCGACGAAGTCCTTGCCTTCGGTAACGCGAGGCTTGAGCTCCTTCGCCTGTGTGCAAATCTGCGGACCTTCGATGCTGCGTTTGGGAGTCTTGCCATGAAAAGCATTGTTGAAATCATAGGGCAGATCGCCTCGCAACTGGCTGCGATACGCCGCATCGCTGCCAGGTTCCATAATCCAGTCCTGGATATCGAGCCCAAAGCCAAGGTCGCGCGCTCCGGTCTTCTTGTCATGAAAACTTCCCGCTTCAACTCCGCTCACATAACCCAACTTCTTGATCGAAGCCTCAAGCGTATCTCCCCGAAGTGTGATGCGTTCCGCTGTTTCTTCAACGGTAAATGAACGCGAGTCTTTCTCCTGCGGGAATGCCGGCGCAACGATAGCAAGAACATAGACTGCGGCTGCGAATAATAAGATGTCTGTGTTGATTCGGTGATTCATCGTTTCCTCGCCCCAGAAGAGGAGTTTAAGTTGTCGTAGTAGCTATGATTCGTTAGATTAACCAGCAGTTGCCTCACAAAGTAACCTGGTTGAGATGGAGGTAACCAGCTTGGCGCTATAATATCAGATCCTGGGGAAGCAGACCGTGCGTCTAAACGCAAGGTACGTTGCAGACAACTTCCGGAGTCTGTTAAACTTGGACTCGAGGTATTTCGATCGGTTGCAATCCTGAAAGGACGATAAAGTACTAATCAGCTCAGCACGACTGACACTCTACCTCCTATGGACCGCATCATAGCGTCAGTTAAAAGCTCAATATTCGTTTTCTTAGGCTTAGCGCGTAATGCGTCTCACCATCAGTAGTGTAATTCGTGGTGCTAAGTCTTCAGGGAAGAGAAAAGTTCCTGAGGAAAGGTCACTGATGAGTCGTTTTGCTCGGGACTCCGCTCTAACTTTCGGGGTAGCGCTAGCCTGCATTGCTGCAGCCGTTTTACTTCGTTGGCTGCTTGACCCGATGTTAGGCGACACACAATTTTCAGCGACAACCTTATTCGCAAGTGTTGGCGTCGCTGTCAGTATTGTGCTCGCTAGCTGCGTCTTGATGTACAGTGCCATTGGCCAGCGGCATCGTGTTGAAGCTGAACAGCGGATCGTGCAGGAGCAGATCGTTGCCGCCCTCGAGTGCTTCACGGACGGGCTCATGCGGTGCGACGAAGGCTGGCGGATCGTCTATGTCAATGCGGAAGCCGAACGGATCAACAGTCTGTCGCGGCAAGAAATGCTGGGTCAAATTCTCTGGGAGCTTTTGCCCGACATCGTTGGGACTGAGGTAGAGCAAGCCTATCGGCGGGCTGTGGCAGAAAAAGTAACCGTCGAGTTTAAGAACTACGACGCGTCGTCTGGTCTCTGGTACTCCCTTAGAGGATGTCCGGCCTCGGACGGCGGACTGATTATGTACATCCGAGACATCACTGAACAGAAAGTCTATCACGAAGAGTTACAGCGGAGCGAAGCTCGCCTCCGACGAGTTTTCGAGTCGAACGTAGTGGGAATGATTCGATGGGATCTCGATCGCAGCTTGATTTTAGACGCGAACGAAACCTTTCTGCGGATCAGTGGTTATACCCGCGACGACGTGGCCGCCGGTCGGCTGAACTTCCGTGACATGACTCCCGCGGAATGGACGGAACGGAACGAGGAAGGTGTTCGCACAATTCAAACGAACGGGTACGCTGCACCTTACGAAAAGGAGTATTTTCGAAAGGACGGCTCGCGACTTCCTCTGATCATCGCTGGAACTCGCTTCGAGGACTCACGGTCCGAAGGGATGTCGATCCTCATCGATATCTCTAAATCGAAGCGGGCTGAACGCGAGATCCTACGCATTGCTGCCGAGTCCGAACGACAGCGACGTTTGTATGAGACCGTGCTGACAAACACACCGGACTTAGCCTTCGTCTTCGACCTGAACCATCGGTTTACTTACGCCAATCACTCGCTCCTAACGTTGTGGGGAAAAACTTATGAGGAATCGATCGGAAAGACATGTCTTGAACTGGGCTACGAGCCAGAGCATGCGGCCATGCATGACCGAGAGATCGCACAAGTCATCGCGACCAAGCAACCGATTCGCGGTGAAGTCTCGTTCACTGGGACAAACGGGAAGCGAGCCTATGACTACATCTTTGTGCCCGTGATCGGAGCCGACGGCGAGGTAGAGGGAGTGGCCGGGACGACCCGCGATGTGACAGAACGAAAGCAGACGGAAGAACAATACCGCCGCAACCACGATACGTTTTTTGCGCTGATCCAGAACAATCCGTTCGGCGTGTACGCGGTGGATGCCGACTTCCGCTTAAGACAGGTTAGCTTGGGAGCGCAAAAGGTATTTGAATCAGTCAAACCGCTGCTCGGCCGCGACTTTGATGATGTACTGCGAACTATCTGGCAGGAGCCATTCGCCAGCGAAGCGATCGACCGGTTTCGGCATACCCTCGAGACAGGCGAACCTTACTCATCGCCAAGCACGATTGAGCCGCGTGCCGATATTGACGCGATGGAGGCTTATGACTGGCGGATTGAACGCATTAGTATGCCCGACGGTCGATACGGGGTGGTGTGCTACTTCTACGACTTGAGCGAGCGGCAGCGGTGGGAGGCAACACTGCTCGACAGCGAAGAGCGACTGCGATTAGCAACGGATGCAGCCGAGTTGGGCATTTGGACATGGCAACGGGACGGAGACCTTGTGGTTTGGGAGAACGAGCGGCCCTATGAGATCTTCGCCCTGCCGCGCTCTGAGCCTCCTTTATCCGCCGCACGTTTAAAAACCGACTTCCTGCTCCCTGAGGATGTTGCGATTTTAGATGCTGCATTCGCGCGAACTGTAGAAATGAAAGTCCAGATGCTGTGCGAATGCAGAATTCGTAGGACCGATGGCGAAATCCGCTGGGTCGAGTTGACTGGAAAGATGATTGATGGCGACGCGACCATACGCTTGATCGGGACCGTGCAGGATATCACCGACCGCAAGAATGCAGAAGAAACGATCCGCGCGAGCGAGGAGCGGTCAACGTTCGTTCGTCGCAGCAGCGGGGTTGGTTTTTGGTACTGCGACTTGCCGTTCGACGTGCTTCAGTGGGACGATCTGGTGAAGGCTCATTTTCACTTTCCGCCCGACGCGAAAGTTACCATCCAAACGTTCTACGACCGCATTCATCCAGACGATCGCGAGCGAACTCGCCGAGCCATCGAAAGCAGTATCGCGAACCGAGAGCCTTACAAAGAGGACTATCGCACCGTCGACCCGAACACCGGAGCGGTGCGGTGGGTCCGAGCCATTGGACGAACGTTCTACGGTCCAGACGGCACGCCAAAAAGGTTCGATGGAGTGACCCTGGACGTGAGCGACCAAAAGCGAGCCGAAGTGAACTTGAAGGAGAGTGAAGAGCGCTTCCGCGAAATGGCCAACGCTGCTCCAGCGATGATCTGGGTGACAAACGAACACCACGAGTGCACATTCCTTTCTCAAAGTTGGTTCGACTTTACGGGACAGAACAAAGAGGACGATCTCGCATTTGGGTGGATCAATGCAGTGCATCCCGACGATCGCGAATTCGCCCGAGTTGCGTTCTTTTCTGCCGCTGAGAAGGGTGAATCTTTCGAGTTAGATTACCGATTGCTAACCGCCGATGGCAGTTATCGTTGGGCGATCGATGCCGGTAAACCACGCTTCAATAAGGTGGGTGAATTCTGTGGGTTTGTAGGTTCGGTAATCGATGATCACGACCGTCATAAATTTCATTTCGCATTAAATGAAGCTCGTGAAGCCGCCGAAGCCGCCAACGCATCCAAGAGTGCCTTCCTGGCAAACATGAGCCACGAGATCCGCACGCCCATGACCGCCATCTTGGGCTACGCTGATCTGCTCAAGGACTTAGTCCATCAGGACGAAGCAACGCAGCATTTGCAAACGATAAGTAAAAACGGATATTACTTGCTGGAAATCATCAACGACATCTTAGATCTTTCGAAGATCGAGGCCGGGAAGTTAGACGTTGCATGCGAACGCTTTGAACCCTATCGTTTGATCGAAGATGTACGCAGCATTATGGAGGTCCGCGCGAAGGAAAGCGGCCTGAAGCTGGAGGTCCTTTATGAAAGCAAGTTGCCCAAGACGATCCAGTCAGATGCAAAACGCTTAAAGCAGATTTTGATCAATCTCGTTGGCAACGCGATTAAATTTACGCACAGGGGTCAGGTACAACTTCGCGTTCGGTTTGATGCTCCGACACGTCGATTGCAATTCGATGTCATCGATACCGGCATCGGCATATCGCCCGAGCAGATGGAACGCTTGTTCAAGCCATTCTCACAAGGCGATGCCAGCGTCAGCCGCAACTTCGGTGGAACGGGCTTGGGACTGATCATCAGCAAGAAGTTAGCCGAAGTGCTAGATGGTTCTATCACCGCCACAAGTACCGAAGGCTCTGGCAGCACCTTTTCGGTCAGCATTGCAACCGGAGCAGACGCCGAGTTGGATTTGGTTCACTACGAAAGCGAACTTGTCGATACCGAAACGCCATCAACGACCAGGCAAACTCAGTTAACTCGGCTTTCATGTAGTGTGCTGGTTGTCGACGACCGCCGCGAGATTCGCTTCTTAAGCAAGCACATTCTTACAAAGTCAGGCGCCACGGTGCAAGAATGCGAGGATGGCTTGATTGCGGTCGAATACGTCACAGCCTGTTTGAATGATGGCTGCGGTCCCGATTTAATATTATTAGATATGCAGATGCCCAACTTGGACGGATATGCCACCGCCCAAAAACTCCGCTCGCTAGGCTACACCGGCCCCATCGTAGCACTCACCGCCGACGCAATGCAAAGCGACATGAACAAGTGCCTGGCAGTAGGCTGCAACGACTACCTCAGCAAACCCATCGATCAAGCGCAACTGCTAAACAAAGTTGCTTTGTTGACCAACTGCGAATAACAAATTGACTGAGTTGCGGCGGTTGGGTGACCAGTGCGAGTTAGCATTCTGATCACTTGGACGAAGCCCTTGCTCTCGGTTTAAAAGCTGGTGCGTTTAAGCCGCCACGCTTATGCTTTTCGAGACCTGCTTGTCTTTACGGCCAACAATTAACAGGTGGACCGATGGCACGAAGTAAATCGCAAGCACAGTTGCTCCGATAACGCCTGCCGAGATCACCATCGCCATCGGTGGCCAGAAAGTACCGCCATCCAGGACCAAAGGAATAAAACCCACTGCGACGGTAAAAGTTGTTGCCAATACGTGCCGAGTGGAACGCATGACTATGTCCAATACGGTTTCGATATCGCCCTCAGCAGCCAGATCGTCACTCCGCAAGTCGGCTAACACGACGATCGAATCATTGATCGCAACACCGATCATTCCCATCGCGCCCACGATTGCCGTAAAGCCCAACGGAAATCCAGCGGCCCAGAGCCCCAGAATTCCAAAGCCAACGGATAAACCGCCGACCGCCATAATAACTAAAGATGCTCGGAACGACTTGAGGCTGAACACTAACACGAACACCATACCAGCCGCGATCATACCGATGCTGGCAGAGAGCTGACCGATCGCTTCGTTGCGTTTTGAATCTTCACCACCGAATTCAAGTGAATAGCCAGGCGGAACAACAACTTGTCCGTCGGCAATCTGCTTCTTCAGCCACTTTAAAACCGTCGATGGAAGAACACCTGCGACGAGATAACCGCGAACCTCGTTCATCGTCCGCCCATCCATCTTTGAAATCGCAGCCACTTCTGGCTTTAATGCAGTTGTGCCCAGCGAGGTAAGCGGTGTGCCCGGTCCACGTTGGGATCCAAACTCCTGCCGAAGTTCCATAGATTCGATAGCAGACAGATCCATTCGATCCCCCTTGGTTAATCGAATCCTGGTTGGCAATTCTTCGTTCCCTTCCATCACTGATCCGCCTAATCTACCTTCTAACGTCGCATCCATCTGCCTTGCGATCGAATTCAAATCGTAACCGGCTTGTGAGGCAGCAGCTTCGTCAAAGTTAAAAACTACTTTCGAGACGGAATCGGTTAAGTCCGACTGACTACTTAATACGCTTGGGTGCTTGGCAAGTAGTTGACGTGTTGCATCGCCTAAATCACGAAGTTGCTCGACATCGTTCCCAAACCAGCGGACTTCAATAGGTGCGTTAAATGGAGGTCCTTGTTCAAGTTGTCGAACTCGAATCTGAGCTTCAGGAACTTTTTGGTCCAGTTCGTTTTGAACTTCACGAATGAACTTCGTTGGATTGCCACTTGTATTGAGTTGCACAAGGGCTTCCGCGAAGCGTGAATTGTCCTTCAACGTTGAGATCACGTTGTAGTAAAAGGAGGGAATGCTTTCACCGACTGTGAAATCAACACGCTGTACCTCTTCATGTTTAAGGAGCAATTCTCGAACTTGACGAGCGACTTTTTCGGTTTGCTGGATTGATGCTTGGGCCGACAAATCGATTTCAATATGAAATTGTCCCCGATCGGCAGCCGGGAAAAACTGTTCTGACAGTAAAGGAATGACCGCAAATCCGGGCAAGCAGATACCGATGCCCCCCAAGACACCCAACCAAGGATGCTCAAAGGTATAGCGAAGGGTCTTGCGGTACATCGATGACATCGCCGGATTGGAAAAACCCTGACTCATCAAGCCTTTTTCCAGTGGCTTTGAAGAGGTGAAGATCGCCGACAGCGTAGGAATCACTGTTAACGATAGCGCCAACGAACAGCAGAGCGCTAGGATTACCGAACTACCAATTGCGCCTACAAACTCACCCGAAGGCCCCGGCATAATGGCAATGGGAGCGAACGAAAGCACCGTGGTGATCGTTGAACCAAAGAGCGGCAGCGCCATATGGGAAACGCCAGCCGATAATGCTTGGATGGGAGTTGAACCGCTGCGAATTCGACGTTGAACTTCATCGACAATAATAATAGCAGTCCCTTCGAGCATTCCGAGGGCAATCACCAGGGCACTAAGGGACATCTGATGCAAAGGAATCTCTAGCGCTCGCAAACCTGCAAATACCATCAGGGATGCAAAGGGAAGCGTTAGACCTACGATCCAAGCACTTCGCCATCCCATCATCAGGAAGACAACCAGGACCACCGTGAGCGCACTGATCACCAAGTTTTTCATCAACGCTGATATGCGATGTTTTACGATATCGTTTTGACGAAAAATTCGTTCGAGCGACAAGGTGCTCGGCAACCCCTTCTTGAACGCTTCCAACCGCGACTCGATTCGTTCGGTCCAGAAGTCGATCCGAGCCGTGGGGGCGATCGATGCGGCGATGATGATCGACCGCTGGCCGTCAACGACCGACAGACTGCGAGGTGGATTGGCTGATGATTTTTCAATCTTAGCGATATCTGACAGCAGCAACGTCGCCCCCGAATCACCCGAGCGAATGACGAGATTGCCAACACGGTCAACCGAGTCGAGTTTGTTGCCTAGCTCAATAAGTAAATCGCTGCCAGTCGATCGCACTTGACCTGATGGGATTTTTGGATCGCTGTTGGCGATTTGACGATTGAGCGAAGCGACTGAGAGGCCGACTGAATTCAAGTCTTCAGGGGAGACCTCGATAATGATTTCTTCTTCGGGCTCACCGAACAGTTCCACTTCTACAGTCGAACTAGTGTTGCGCATTTCATCTTGCAATTCACGAGCAATGCGCCGCAGCAGTGATAGATTGGGAGTGTCGCTCGAATTCCACTTCAGGGCAACAATGTACGAAAAGGCCCTGGCTTTGATAATTTTAAGTTCTGGAGCCAAAGCACTTGGTGGAAGCGATGGACGTGCATCGGAGAGTTTGTCGCGGACACGCGACCAGACCTCATCTGGATCAGTCACTTCGTCTTTCAGAATAATGGTGATCAGCGAAATATTGCCGCGAGATGTGGATCGAAGCTCTTTTACTTCGTCAATCGAACGGAGACGCTCAATGAGTTCATCGCTGATCAGCGCTTCCATACGTTCCGCGTTGGCACCCAACATACGAGTGCTAACGAGGGCGGCGCGCTCGGTGAGCACCGGATCCTCCATGCGTGGACTGATCAAGAACGAAGACACACCAAACACGACAATAAGAATAATCGTTAGCGCTAGTAATCGTGGATCGCGATAGAAAATTGTGCTCATGGACTTTCCGCTGCTGAAACCGGACGGACCATCTGGCCGGCAATAATGCGATGGGGAGCAGTGGCGACAATTGCATCGCCCGCTTGCAATGGTCCTGAGATCATTGAGCGGTCGCCTTCGGAATGAATGAGTTCAACGGTTCGAACCGCTGTTGTTCCGACGCCGTCCTTGATGTTTTCAATTACAAAGCAATTCCAAAGTCCACGCGGTCCGGCAACTAGACTTTCTGTCGGCACCCAGAATCCATTGGATTTTTCTTTTTGAGCAAAGCTGACTCGAACAGTATCTCCGGCGGTAACTTGTTCCCACGCGTGTTCATCAAGGCTGATGATGATCGCTTGTGTACGAGTGTTCGTATCCACTTCGGAAACGATAGCTTGCACGGTCCCAGGCAGTTTTACGGCACTGCACTCGACTTCTAGTGCTTGACCTTTAGCGATTTTTTTCGCGAAGACGGGTGAAACGCCGACTTTGGCTTCCAGTTTACGGTATTCGACGACCGAAACGACCGTCTGGCCTGGAGAGACGATGGAACCTTCGTCCACTTCTCGCATTAGCACTTTGCCGTCGTAGGGCGCGAAGATTTGAGACTTCTGAAGCTCTACATTCACTTGAGCGATCGCGGCTTCAATCGACTGGACTTGAGCGGCCTGTGAATCGATGCGTTCTTGACGAGTACCTTCAAGCAGTTCATTAAGTTGACTTTTGGCACCGTCGACGACTGCATTCCAACGCGCGTTGCCTGCGATCGCTTGATCGAGTTCTTCGCGAGCGATTAGTTTTTTCTTGAAGAGATTTTCACGTCGTTCTAGAGTTTCCTTCGCCAGGTCCCACTGGGTCTGCTGTTCTTGAAGATTCGATCGCGCGGCAGCGATGGTTTCGCGGCGAGGGCCAGATTTGGCTTCTCGCAATAGTGCTTCCGCCGACCTCATATCGGCTTCAAGTTTATGTCGTTGAGCTCGCAGTGCATCGATATCTAGTGAAGCGATCAGTTGACCTGCAGTGACTTCATCACCGCGATCAACGAAGATCTCAGCAATCTGGCCGATACGATCAAAACCAAGATGGCTCCGCCTGCGAGCTTCAATCTGGCCGGAGAACTGACGCTTTAATTCAAAGCTGGTGGTCTGCTTCAGGATAAGCGAAGTAACCGCAACAATCCGGTCGGACCCAACCCGATCCGATCTGCTTTTATCTTCTTGGCTCTGTCCAGTGGACCATGGTGTCAACACAAGGAGAACACCGAGAAGCATGGGTTGTGGGATTTTCGGGCTGCGTTTATTAAGAGAGTGAAAAGTACGCATGAATGATTTGATTCTCTGAAGCTAGCTAAAACGGATTCCATCAAGCATCAGATTATTTGCAAAGTGTTTTGCAGTCAAACGATGATGGGCAACCTACGTAGACTGTGCGCTACCTAACTAATGTTCCGACTGTTTGGCCTGTGACGATCCTAATCAATGTAGGTGGGCGGTCCGATAACAAACCTACTTAGGCTTGTGCAACGATAGCTCATTTTCGCGTCGGCGATGATTTTTTGGTCAAATCTCTTAAAGTCGGACTAAACGTGCCATCCAAGTCCACCTCTAGTGGGACTTGGCAATCGTGGTTGTTCGTATGCCTGTGGTTCTCCGTATGCGGAGCAGGCTGTTCGCCCTCCGTACGTCGCGATTTCCACTTTCGTCCATTAAGCGTGCCGGACCATCGCGCCTCACTAGCTTGGCAGGAGTCAGACCAAGTGATTCCGACGGGACCGTCCGTTCCAGATCGTCTGCAATTTGAATCGCCAAGTGTTTTTGCTAATGCCGAGTTACGTTACTGTGATGTGACAGTCAACGACGTGATTCGGATTGCCATGAACAACAGCAAGGTTTTGCGAGACTTGGGAGGCCGAATTGTTTCGCAGCCGAACCAGACGGTTACGTCTGACATTCCAGAACTGGTGCGTAGCAATCCATCGACGGGTGTGGCTGCAGCGCTCGCTGCATTTGATGCACAGTGGAAAGGGACGTTGAACTACAGCAAAACGGAAAACGGCCTTCGCAATCCGATAGTTGGATCAGCGATTACGACTATCAAGCAAGAGCGTGGACTAGGAAGTGTTGGCATAACCAAAGTAGGACAAGCTGGTACCCGGTTTTCAATAACTCACGGTCTCTTGTACGACGCCGATAACGTAGGCGTACCACCGAGCCGTTTTGGAGAAGCCTATGACACGTACATGTTTCTCGAAGGCCGGCATCCGTTAGCGCGCGGCGGAGGCCGGGTTTACAACGCAGTTGCCGGTCCGAACTCGCCGTATGGCACGTATAACGGCTATTGGATTGCTGGCATCCGAAGCGACATTGCCGATGACGAACTGCGAATCTCGACTCGTGATTACGTTTATAACGTGATCCGTGGTTATTGGCTGTTGCGATTTGCCTATGACAATGTGAAAACCCGTCAGTCGGCTAGGGATATAGCCTTTGATGAGCTTCAAATTGTTGAAGGCAAGCATGCCGAGGGAATCATCGATGAGACGGTGCTACTGCAAGCAAAAGAAAAGTACCTCTCTGCTCAGCAACTTTACGAAGATTCCGTTGCAGGTCCTCCTGAACGAAAGCTAGCTGGTCTGCTGGGCCCAACGGGCGCGTTGATCTCGGGAACCGAGCTGGGGCTTCGAACGCTTGAGCGTCGGCTGCGTTTGCAAATCGGCTTACCAGCGGGAGAAGGCGGGCTGCTGCGACCTATCGACGAGCCGTTGCAAGCGCCGATTCAGTTTGACTTTCAAGAGGTCTTGCGAATGTCCATGGTGTCGCGACCTGAACTTCGTCGTCAGGCGAAAGTAGTAGAAAGTCATCGTATGGAATGGCTAGCCGCGCGTAACCTTCGCTTGCCTTCCGTCGATTTAGTTGGGTCATACCGATCACATGGATTCGGACGTACTGTATTTGGCGATGCGAGTATTCCCCAGGACAGTTCAGTGGGCGAATTTCTTCGAGGAAATCTGCAAGACATCTCCGCAGGGGTAGAGATTACTCGCCCAGTAGGGAACCGACTGGCTGCGACTGCTGAACGGAACGCAATGGTTGCGATCTCTCGAGAGAACGCCATCCTTGAAGCCCAACAATTGGAAATATCACACGAAGTAACCAGCGCCTTGGCTGAGATCGAGCGATGTCTGCGAGCGTTGCAAACAAGCGAAGAACGTGTACGAGTTGCTGCAAAAGCCTATGAGAATCTAGCCGCAAAATTCGAAGAAGGGATTTCGATTTCAAAAGAGAGTGTGTTGGAATCCAAACGAGCCGTCGTGGAACTGAAGCTCGGCGCCGCCATCGCGCGTGTGGACTATTCCATTGCTCTTGCCAGTCTCTCAGTTGCACAGGGTACCCTATTGAACGAAGTAGCCATTTTCTGCGGCTCCGATCCTACTATGACGACATCCTCTATGATGACCAATTTCTCAGAAGCTTCCATTAGTGACAAGGTAAAAGGGATACCTCAAGGTATAAAGGCCAGCCCGGTAAGCGCGACTTCGGTTGTAACGCTGGGTCGACCGGTAGTTAATGAGACTCAGATGGCCGATGAGGCAATCGCTCTTGCGGCACCCCCTGTCATCGACCCCGTAACTAATGGAAGGGCAAGAGTATCTCTTTCTTTGCCACAAGTTGATGCACTGGAGCAAGCAACCACTCGCTTAGCTTTGCCGATAAGCGATATGTCTTTGCAATATCGCTGACTACTGCCGAGACGCATTAGTCGGATCGCATAACAACCTAGTGAGCATTAGTGTCGGGTGCTCGTTGCGGCTGCTCACTGGTTAAAGTTGCACGATTTGAGGCCGACTTGGCGGACTCGATGCGCTGACGTGGACCGACTCTTCGGTTCAAAGAGTAAACGGGTCGAAAGAGCTTCCGATGACGGTTCTTGACGTCGGTGTCAGTTTGGCCGATATAAGCTTCGCTCAGGCTTTTCCCTGCGATTCTGGAAGTAAAACAACATCTAACCTTGAATCAGTGGTTTCCGAAACTCTAATCAGTGGTTTCCGAAACTCTGTTGTGCTATTGTCTATGCTCGGAAACTTTGAACACACAGCTTGATCTGTAGACACATCATGAGCGACGACATTCCAAAATCAGGGACTATAAAACGTACGGTCCCTTCGGGGCATCTAAGCGATATTGTTGCATCAATGTCACAGCAGAATTCTACATTCTCCATTTTTTTGGGCGCGGGCGCAAGTATTCAAAGCGGTATCCCACTGGCATCAAATTTAATCAAACACTGGAGAGAAATTTTCTACCAGCGATTTGGTGAAAAGCAAGACAAGGATAAATTCTTAGCATCGCATTCATGGTTTGGTAGTCCGGACGAGTATGGTGTTCTGTTCGAACTGCTATACGATACGGCGAGTCAGAGACGACAATATATCGAGACTGAAATCGAATCCTGTCTACCTTCCATTGGCTATGTGTATTTAGTTGGTCTGCTTGAGAAAGGTGTCTTCAACACAGTTTTCACTACAAACTTTGATGACTTATTGAACGAATCATGTTATATGTTCTCAAGCCATCTACGTCCCGTCGTCTGCGCTCATGATTCTTCACTTGAGTTTATTCGTCTTTCCTCAACGAGACCGAAGATCATTAAAGTTCATGGCGACTTTCTTTTCGACAACATTAAAAATACGGTTAGGGAAACAGAGTCACTCGGAGAAAACACACTTGAAAAACTGTCGCAAATATCGCGAGAGGGCGGAATGATTGTAGTTGGATACTCAGGTTGTGATCGCTCCGTAATGGATGCTTTTCGAGTTTTATTAAGCCGTAGGGATGCTTTTCCTCACGGTGTCTACTGGTGCACTACGACTGGTCGATTGTCAGAGCGCGTGCTAGCGATAGAAAGAGATGAACGTGTTCGGACGGTATCGGTGAGTAGTTTTGACGAGCTAATGGCCGAATTCTACTACAAAGTTAGTTCTGAGCCCAACCCGTATTTTCAGGATCCGTTGTCCGTAATGCGCAATCGTTCGTTTAAGCTTTTTGATCACTTCCGACAACCGATCGGGTTACATGATTCGCGAATTGCAGAGGACTTAGCAAATTTGGCTCAAGGCTTAATGTCTCCTCCGCCAACATCGATCTTGGATCACGTACCGATGGCATACTTACAGCAAGCGGCAATTGGTCGAGCAGATTTTAAACTTGCTAAGAAGTTGATTCAGCAGAAGCCCTTATCAACACTTAGTAGTCCCGATATTTTCGCAGCGATAGAAATTCTTGAAAAACAATGGGATCTAGATTTTGCAAAGTGGGTCTTGGAACATATCACTACGGTAGCTCACATCGAAAACGCGGGTTTGCCACTGGCCTACTTCAAGGTAGCGCTGAAAAATCAACACTTTGACTTTGCAAAAATTTGTTTGGATTTTGGATATTCCTCAGGTCAAATTGACGAACATATTTTGATCATAAATCAGTGCATTCTAGCTAGGCTTTCAGCATCCAACCTTGACGGCGGACAAAAAAGGGTCTTGAAAAAAATAGAAAAAAGACGATCATTACCTCGCTATGTGCGCATCGTGGTCAGGCTTCTTCTCCAGCCAGATACGAAACTTACGAAGCCAGAATTAGAATTGTTGACCGATACCCCGGCCGAGCTTATCCTCTCCTAGGGTCTTGTTTGCTCGCGGCCTTAGGCCCATTGTGCGCCGGAGGTCTACGAACCAGCCAACGAGCACTTTTAGAGATTGCAGACCGCACTGAACCAGTCTTATTTCCACAAGCGAGGCCGTGCCATGGGCAATGACGAGTGGGGCATTTGCAGACACCCTGCGCAAGAGCTCTGAGGAGTTTAACATCTAACTCCACTAGGCTCATGTCGTTATATCCGATTAAGTCTTCTTCAGGACTCTTCAGCATAGACCGAATACCAACCGACATTGGATGGTTACTTTCTGAATTTTGAAACGCTTGCGAGGTTGGTCGATAATCACCAAGGTTAGGGTCATAGATTATAAACCTGGGACTTATGCGTCGAGTTACCGTTTCGTTAATTTCAACCGACTTGTCTTGATCATGACAGGAAAGGGTCAAGTTTGCTTTGCAGTTTCTTTCAGGTTGATGCTGACTACTCATGGTACATTCCACCTTTATTTCGACTTTGATATCCTGTCCCATTTGCTGTTTCCTTTCACTTCACAAAGTTACGCTGGTCGCTCCATTCGTTTTAGAATTGTAGCGATTCGATCCACAAAATCGTCTGAAAGATCTCCTGAAAACTCTTCAATTCCTTCAGGGCCTTCAAAGAACACATTTGCTTCTATCTGAGAGAGGATGTTCACCTCAAGATCACACATGTTGATGTGGTATTCGAATTGCACCGATCCATTTGCGGTAGGAACTAGCTGCGCCGGAAGTCGACTTTGATCGCAAAGTCTCTGCAAGAGCTCAAGTGCGACCTCAATATTTTCCGGGTTGATCCGAGGCGCACCGTAACCATCCCAATTCTCTACGAGCAGCTTAAATTCTTTTGCCCTGTCGCGTGCATTTTCGAGCCACGCTGGGCTCTCCAAAACCCAACGAATCTCAGTCAGCTCTTCTTCGGGCGAAAGAGAGTTTTTCTTTAGGATTCGAACGTTTGCGTGAGCCTGGAAATAAGGTTCAACATCTTCCACGTCCCGATTGGTAAAGACCAAGCATTTGACTAGTGGAAAAATTTGGATCAGCGCCTCAAATAGCACGATTCCCGTCAAGTCACTGCTTAGCAAATAGCTGTAGCAATCACCAGGAGGCATTTTCACATCAAGAATTAGCAGATCAAGCAACATACCGGATGCTTTTAACTTTTTGACATACTGCAAAGCCTGATCAGGACCGATAGCCTTCATAACTTGGTAGGAAACTTCTAATTCACTAATAAAATTTAAGCCGGAGAAGTTGTCGTCAACCAACAAAAGATTGATCTGGGGTGCTATCAGTGCCACTGTCATAAGTTTAACACTCCGCCAGCGATACAAGAAAACGAGGAAGCCCAATGGTTATTTCCGTAGGATTCGAATAACCACTTACAAAAACGGTTCCTCCGTGAGAGTCAATGATTTTCCGTACCATTGCAAGGCCAAGTCCTTCTCCATCGGCCTCCGTCGAATCGGAATTGTATCGAAAATTTTCTTGGAAAACAAGTTCTGCAACTTCTTTAGGAATTCCTCGGCCCCAGTCGCGACACTTGATACCTACTTCTTCCCTTGTTATGAACCCTTCAATCTCGACGTGGAATGCCGTCGGATCCCGGTGAGCGTATTTGATTGCATTTGAAAGAAGGTTGAAAAAAACTTCTTGAAATCGATTGCGATCGATGTTTAGTGCCGGCAACTGTGCGTTCTCGTACCGAATAGATGCAGAGTGAAACCCTCGTTCTTCGAGCAACTCTTTCGATTGACGGACTACGGCTGCAATGACATGCTTAACGATTAACGTCGATCGTGGAGACAGTTCAACTTGGCTTTTCAGCATTTCGGTGACGCTTGTAACGATCAAACGGCGTATCAGCTCTCCCCATGATTGCATGTCGGCCACAAGATCTTCTCGATATACAATTCCACTTCTCCGCCGATTCTGGTTCATCCTATGTAGTCGCCAATTCAAATTGTTAATTGGTTGCCCCAAGTCATTTTGCAGGTTTTGTCGCGATAGGTCCCGACGCTCCTTGGCAATCATCTGTTCGTATCTCTGACAAAAAGACTTCAGCATCGCTTCTGCTGCGGCAGCATCGTCATCCGAAAATGGAATAAAAAGTTGTCCAGCGTCCGGTTGTCGCCAGCATGAAGCAACACCCATTGCGTTGCCCGTTGAATTGCGAATGGGAATGACTAATTGAGACTCTTCGCCGAGTTTCGTCCGCAAAACACGTCTCCCGTACTGCCAACATGCGTCGACGCAGACCAGTTCATCCGCAACTAGTACTTTATTTGATTCGCTGGGAAACAATCCGTCTTTCCACGGGTCTGGGAAAAGTAATTGTACCCTGTCGCACGGTAGTGCCGATGATATAAATGATTGCGTGCGGTCACAGTATTCGGCTGCTGTACGACACCTCGAGGCCAAGGATTCAACAAGAAGGGAGATATTCGCACAACGTGCATCAAGTGCACATCGTAGCAATCTCGCGACAAGAGGCAGATTCGGCTCGAACTCGGAAACCTCGACTTCTTGCCCGAGCTGTGGAAAAACGCAAAGTAAGTAACGAGTCAAATGAATGTTGTATTCATCAACAATGGGGTAGACAGCAACAGATTGAAGGTTTTGTTGTGCTGCAAACAGTTCATCGCCAAATTCGCTAGGAGTTAGCTGGAACGAGCGGCACTGTTGCGACAATACACACGCTTTACTCAGGGAATGATCAAGTTCAATCCCACCGCTTGTGAGGATAGGCTTGTGTGTTGAAGCAATTAGTGTCATGGTACGATTATATGCTGTATTCTCCCAAAGATTGACGAAGCGAGCCCCATGGAAACGTCGTACCCTCTCTACCAAATCCTCAGCCGTACTTGCAAATGGATTCTCTAACGCGTAATCGGGAAAACAGGAAACCTCGAACCGCTTTGCAGTCAGCGAATCTGCGGTTTTCTGGCTGGAATTGGCTCGTTCAATTGGTGGCAACTTCCCGGAGCTATCACTCATTAGCCCGCGAGATCGCATCCACTTTGCGGCTTCCTCTACCGCTTTTACTACGTCATGGGCTCTGTCAAGTTCCCAAATAATCCAGCGATTGTATTTCAGTCGGGTAAGTTCCATTAGAACCTTATCCAATGGAACATCACCGGTGCCCAGGTTGCAAAAACCGCGCGCGTAACGATGTGACGAAGTGCCAAAGTCTAGCTTCCAATCCTTAAGATGCACGCAAACGATTCGGTCAACCAAACTCTCCAACAGCCTGGAAAGGTCATCACCTGCAGCGAAAACGTGTGCAGTATCCGGGATCAGCATCAAGGACTTGAATTCCTCCAAAACACTTTTTGCATCTAGCAAAGTTTCAACTTCGCCAAAAAGGTGTGGGTGGATTCCAAGCACGGCACCTCGACGGTTTGCGGCTTCGAATCCTTTGATGTCAACGCAATCTGCGTACAGATAATCAACAGTTGATTCCCCAATAAACTCAAGTCGTTCGCTAACCGAACCTCCTGTAAGTCCGGCCAGTCGAAGCTTAAATTCGTTCATGCATTGACTGAGTTCAGCAAACGATCTAACTCCAAGGTTTTTCGGGCTTTGAAAGAACTCAACTCCCGCGAAGCCCGCGCTAGAAATTTGGTGCAAAGCTCGCGACAAAGCTAAACGATCTGGAAATGACTTTCCCCAAAGGATGGTTTGACAGCCGACCAGCTGATGTGCTTTGTTCATGAATTCACTCGAATTAGTGGAAACGTTACCGCCACTCGCGTCGGCCCAAAGAATTGGTCAATACAAACATCGCCACCGATGTTCTTCATCAACCATCTGGAACACCATAATCCGAGGCCTTGTCCAGCGCCAATAAATCGATGCGAGTGTGGATGTCGCATACCAGCGCGAAAGTACGACTCAACGCGTTCGGAATCGAAACCCACTCCCCAGTCCTCAACCACTATCCTGCCGATCGCCTGCCCAACTTCAAAGTAAACCCGAATCCGTACATTTTCTGATTGTGAGTTACAATACGTAATCGAGTTGGCAATTATATTAGATAACACGTGTACTAATTGTTCACGATCAACCCGGCAGACCGGTGCGTCAGCAATACTCGGGTCTATCACTAGCTGACTTCTCTTAATGTTAAAGCGATTAATCAGCGCCTGAACGTTTTCAATCGCAGCGGGAATAACGTCTCTATCAATTTGAGTCAGGGAGCGTCGGGAGATGATTTTTGCGGGCCATTTTCGAAGCAGATCGGTGTTCTTAATCGCTCGGGACATCTCATGTACTGTCGCAATGACATATTCACAATCGGACTTTAGGGCGGGATAGTTGGCGGTCTTCGGGGACTGGTTGATCTCAACCGCAGCTGACTTGATCGGCCCGAGCGCCAGTTTCAGTTCGTGGGAAAGCCAACCCAACGCGGCATTTGAGGCCGCATCTTCATAGAGGATCTCAAAAATTGACTTCGTGGCGTCAGAAATCCATTTGACGATGTCGAAGTCAAAATCTGAAAATCCGGATACACCAAAATTGCCAATCCGATTTCGGCACCTGATTACTCCCATAACTTTGTCGTCGTTGGCTGATAAAACTGGATACCAGAGCGTGAAGTGCTTGTTTGAATTTGAAACTGTCTCGGCTGATTTTAATATCGCCCCAGATTCTAACTCCGCGTTGATTGTGCAATATGGCTTAGCAGACTCCCATACACCCCCTGTAATTCCTTCACCTCTCAAATAGTGCTGCATAGCAATGGGCGAGTGTGCCCAGCGAAATCCAGTAGTTGCGGTCATAAGTAGCATTTGACGGCTCGGTGAGACTACAAAAAAAGTAACACCTTCGCAAGGCAACGCGGTTGCAATTGAATCGACAAGGTCATTTAGAACGTTACCGAGAACTGTAAATCGCGAGAACCTATTCGTGAGATCTAATGCACGATGCAACCGCTCGCGATGTGCTACTTTAAATCCCCTCCAGCCTTCTCCGACAACCAAGGGTAATTCATCTGGTGTATCAATGAAAGAATCGCTGTAGATTTGTCCAAAGAAGACTGGTCGATCAGCCTCGGTGTTTAAAGCATTTCGCTCGTTCAAAACAAATGTTGAGAAATACCGTAAGCCTGCGCTTTCCCATCGCTCAATGCTACTTGGCATACGTGTTATTACGCTTCGCCAATACCTTAGTTCAGACGTTGCATCGATTTCCCATGTGGCCGTACAATTGTCACTCGCGAAGTCTGCCTGTTGCAACGTTGGGGCAACATTCATTTTGAGCGGAATGCAAGATGCCACAGCTCGTGGATGAATAGTCTTGCATAGTTGCGAGCATAGGCCGACTACTACGTACTTTGCATTTGCGAACCGAAGCAGTTCACTTGCGAAATTCGTGAGAAAGCTTGTAGGATCATCGAGAGCTAACTGAAAGAAGTACTGTCCGAAGTAACTTGATTGTGAAGACATTTCTTTCGTCCAAAAAATGGCCCCGAATTTTAATTATTCCCTAAATTAGCGGTCGGGTAATTCAAAAGCAAGCAAACCGCCAGGGATTCTTACGGATGAGGGCAGTACTAGTAACTAGAAGTTAATGGTGCCTCTTGAATTTTTAGCGCAAACCCAAACTCGCCTTAATAAAACTGGCTTCACAAGAGCCTTAGTTTGTTAAAAAATGGCACGTAAGAAACCTGCACACGAGCGGGTTTAACATCGGATTGACGGTGGGATGAGTGGAGGATAGTTTGAAACTAATCCTCCTCCACCTTTCCTCGACGAGCCAGCACAATGTCGGCAGCAAAATCGATCGACGTTCGCTCTTGGTGTTTCACTTTATTTGTGGTTTGTATTGCGTCTTCAGTTCCTGGATGCTCGCCTCGCGAGCTTATCCACCCAGTTGAAAAAACGGAAAGCAATGCTGACGCCGGCGTTGGCCTGGAAACCAAACTTGCCCAAGAATCCCCCCAACCGCACAAAGACGGGAAGTTACCCTCTAGGCCATCCGACCTCACCCCTTCAGGTCCAAAGGAAGTGGTCATCAGCAACTCAGACGGGACAGCGGATCAAGTTATACCCCTACAGCTTCCTCCAACGAATGCTTTGGAGCTGAGGCGTGAGACGAAACAACTTGCCGAAGAACTGATTCAACGGTATCCACGCAATCCAGATTCACTTGAAATTAAAGCGAGGTTTCTGATGCTGTTTGGTGAAACCGAGGAAGCCAAGAAGTGTTGGCTGGCAGCCACTAACATCGATCCAACCTACGCCTATGCGCTGCACGGATTGGGCAAAATCGCCATCTTGAACTCTGATTTCGAGCAAGCGATTGCGTACTTGAAAAATGCACTTTCAAGGCAACCAAACAATGAGGATCTCGTACACGATTTATCGGATACCTATTTGAAACTCGGTAAGCTCGATGAATCAGTTGGATGCCTGCAGGCCTTTGCAGAGAACAATCCAAAATCGATGCTCACGCAAATACTCTTGGGACAAAGTTACCTAGCGAAGGAGCAATTCGAAGAAGCTGAATCGGCATTTCGGTTTGCACTTAAAATCTCACCCGGGCAGCCCAGAGCCGAGAACGGCTTGGCAACTGTTTTAATTCGGCTTGGAAAACGCGATGAGGCGAAGACCTTGTTGACAAATCAAAAGGCCAGCCGCGAAGCCAACACTAAGAGCCGACCGCTCGAAGTGGTTTTACAAGATGAATTGAAAGACCTTTCCGAACGATTCAATACCGTTGCAGAGTTTTATTCAACTCATGGCAACCATGAAAGAGCAGAACAAGTCGCTCGTCGTGCACTTATCCTCAACGGGGAAAATTTGCAAGCCAAAGCTCTCCTTGTCGAAATACTTCACAAGCAGAATCGATTGAAGGAGTCGCTTGACCTACTCGACCAACTATCTGTTGCTGACAGCAAAAATCCTCGCTGGCCCTATACGCGTGGCGTTTTCCAGAGTTTGCTAGGCAATCGGAAAGCGGCCCGCCAAGCGTATGAGAAAGTCGTTCAGTTGGCGCCGACGAGCACTACGGGCTACGAGGCACTCGCTAGACTAGCGATCGGAGCTCGCGAAGACTTGCCATCGGCGATTCTCAACGCCCAAAAAGCGGTCGAAATCCGTGGCTCAGCAGCCGATCATGAGCTTCTGGCGCAAGCCTATGCCGTAAATTCTGACTACCAAAAGGCCCATGAGTCTCTAATTGAAGCGATCCGCCAAGACGCCAATAATAAAAACTATATCGAGGCCATGAAGCAGCTGAAGACCGCCATGGGAATTTCTAACTAGTGCTTCATCCAACTTTAATTTTGGGATCAACATCAGTGAGCCGACGGCGCTAGCCGCGGGTGAACGAAGTGGTTTTCGTGCAATATGAAAAGTTTGTCCAACGTTAATCTGTCGACCGCAAATCGTTGGTCTAGATTGTTAGTAAGTTACGTCGAGTCAAGTACTTCGTTCACCCGCGGCTAGCGCCGACGGCTCACATCTACGACCCTAAAATTTAAGTTTGACGCTCCACTAGTGCTTCGACACAGTTCAACTTTAGGGTAACGTAGGATGGGACCATTTGTCCCGTCCTTCCAGTTTTGAATTGAATACAAAGAACCCTCGGGACATATGGTCCCAAGCTACTAACGGGAGAACGATGCTCTGCCGAGCCAGTCTTGGCGCAACTAGCAGACTTCACTGTACTTGTGAACGTGAACTTGGTTCCAAGTCACACATTGTGGGCATTTGGCTAACCCTAAAATTAAAGTTGGATGAAGCACGAGGCTAGAGTGTCTTCGGACAACAATAAAGAGACGAGATCAAGGCCACTTTTTTACTTTAGTGCTCAAGATGAGCGTGCAGGTCGCCAATGAGTATCAACACTTGTGTGTTTCGCATTGACTACCTCCTCAAAGCTTGTTTGTTTTTTTACAGTGCGATGAGTGTGTGTCATGGACAAGCTCCCATCGTGCTCGAGGACGTGACTCAGCAATCGGGCATCGACTTCGAGCACTTCAGTGGCCGCACCAACAAATACTACATTGTCGAGACCGTCACTGCTGGACTTGCAACGTTTGATTATGACAACGATGGCTTAATAGATATTTACTTGCTGAACGCAACGGATCCGCTGAGTGATATCGCTAATCCTAAAGGACCGACCAACCATTTGTTCCGCAACTTGGGAGATATGAAGTTCGTAGATGTGACGGCTCAATCTGGCAGTGGTGACCTCGGATTTGCATTGGGTGCGACTGCGGGCGATTTTGACAACGACGGCGACCAGGATCTTTTCGTATCAAACTTTGGCCCCAATATCCTGTTAGCAAACAATGGTGATGGCACTTTTGAACGACGTGAGTTTTCGCCTACGGACAAGCGTCGTCGCGTGGGCGCAGGTGTGGCATTGCTGGATATTGATCAAGATGGCAACCTGGATCTGTACTTTGCAAATTACGTTGACTTCTCGTTCGACAAGCGAAGCACACGCTTTGTTTTCGGAGTGCCCGGCGCGGCGGGACCATTGGACTTTAATCCCGATACCAGTACTCTTTATCGCAATATGGGCGATGGGACTTTCCGCGACATTAGCACTTCATCGGGCATCGACTCGGCAGCAGGTCCCGGTATGGGAATTGTCGCGTTTGATTTTGATGGTGACCTCGATACAGACATTTTCGTTGGCAACGACTCTGCGGCGAACTTTCTATTCGAGAACCAAGGCAATTCAACTTTCGAAGACATTGCTCTGCTTGCAGGTGTCGCTTACGACCTTTCTGGAGCTCAACAAGGCACGATGGGAGCCGATGTTGCGGACTTCGATTGCGATGGTGACTTGGATTTAGTGACTTCTAATTACATGGGCGAGATTCCTACTCTTTATCGCAACTCGGGGCTCGGTTACTTCGATGACCTCGGGGCGGCATTAGGACTGGGCACCGCGGCGCAGAGTGTAAAATGGGGCGTAGGTTTTGCCGACTTTGATCTAGACTCTTGGCCCGATTTATTCATGGCCTCGGGGCATTTGCAGCCAAACGTTACGCAGATTAAAGATTCAGATAAGTTCGCAACGCCTAACTATGTGTTCCGCAATCTAAATGGGAAACGCTTTGCCGATGTATCGTCATCCGTCGGCTCTGCTTCGAAGGCCGTTGATGCGAGCCGGGGAATTGCACTGGACGATCTTGATAACGACGGTGACGTCGATGTCGTGGTTCTGAATCTGGACGGACAGCCGCAATTAATTCAAAACTCAACGAAGAACTCGAACCACTTTCTTCAATTGCAACTTGTCGGAAAACATAGCAACCGCGACGCAGTTGGTTCTCTAGTTACAGTCAGCGCAGGCGAGAAAGTTATGTCGCAAGCTGTCGTGGCGGGGAGGGGCTACCAAAGTCATTTTGGGTCGCGTTTAACTTTTGGACTTGGCCAAACTCCCCGAACATGGACGGTCTCGGTCCAATGGCAGGGAGGTGCGAAGCAAGAGTTCGTCAACGTTGCAGCCGATCAGCTTATTATGCTCATCGAAGGCGAAACGGCTCCTGTTCGGTCGCAGGTCAAACGATGAATGCATGGTTCTCATTTATTCGCTCAAAAGGGTTCTTAACTTCAGCAATGTCTCACGTGATCTTCCAGCAAGCCGGTCAGAGAATGGGTCATGAGAGTGCTCACCTTTGGAAAGTAAATCGATCGCTGCTTTCAGCCGGTCGCGGCAATTTCGCCAGTTGTCGGGTGAAGCCATTCCCGATTTTTCATTCAAGTACAACATGGCCAAGTTGTTAAGCGTCAAGACACTTGAAAGTTGGTAGTAACTGTTGTCGGGGAATTGTTTTTGCAGAGCAGTCATTCCATCCGCAGCAGCTTTAAAGTTAGTCTCTGCCTCCTGCCATTGTTCATGCTGTTGCGAGAACGTACCAAATTTGTCGCGAGAAGATGCCAAGAGCGTCTGGTATTCAGGGACGGTTGGGAACGCTTCGCACAACTGTTTGCCAATGCGGATCGCTTGCTCTAAGAAATCCTTCTCTTCCTCGGAAGTGATGGACTGCATTCTGGAACTGGCGTAGGAAAACGTATCGGCCAGCTCAAACATGTACTGTGGGTTTTGCGGATGAAGTTCTGTCAATTTCGACATCGCTTGACGCGCTAATTCAAAGGCGGATTGACTATCGGCGCCACGGCCAATAAATAGAAACAGTTGCATGCGATGGCGGTTCACTTGAGCCGACGCGAGTTGATACTCTTCATTCGCTGGGAAGTCCTCGCATAGCTTAATGAGTATCTGCGAAGCTTCGTTGAGCTCCGCTTCCACAATCCGAGCAATCACGCGGAAATCCGGTGGTCCACCCTGCCCCGGTCCACCTCTGTCTGGTCCGCCTCTGTCTGGTCCGCCTCTGCCCGGCCTGCCGCGATCTGGGTTACTATCTGGCGCATGCCCTCCAAAATGCTCTTCGTGGGGTTCAGCCCCCGGAAAGCCCAGTGGAGGCTCAAAGGGAAAGTCAGGTTTGCCGCCTGGGCCACGATTCGTTGGCAGTTGCATGTTCGCAAACAGCTTATTGAGCGCCGGTGGCAAGTGATGCTCGCCTTCCATGAACGGTTTTTGTCGTCGATCAAAGTCGTCGATGGGAGGGCCAAGTGGTCCGCCGAATCCACGCGGCTTAGCACGACCACGCATGTTATCGCGCATCGGATCACGATCATCTAAAGGGCGATCTACTTCTGCTAGACTAACACCAGCGTTGGTGACTCCACGCCGTGCAATCATCGAACCGGCTAAGTCCAATGAACGAGCGATCTCGAACCGAACGGCAGGCACAGAGGCGACTAATTCGGGTCGTGACTTAAGTATCGCGGCGGCCCGTTGGTGATGCTCAATCACCTCGGGGAAAAAATTCGTGGTGGTGAACTTTGCGACTCCTCGATCATTGAGGATTTGAGCGATCGCCAGAAAATCTAAGTCATCTCGAGAATTGCTTTGCACTTGGTCGGCAAGGATATTCAAAGCGACATCGTAGGACGCAATGGCATCGTCAACCTCACCTAGTCGCTGTTGGATTTGGCCGCTCCGTTGGTAGGCTCGCGCGATTCGCGTTTGCAACTTCGAGTCATCCGTATTTTGTTTGGCGAATTCGCGATAGAAACTGAGCAAACTTGTAAGCAGCTCGGTGTCGGCCACGGTCAGCCGAGACTCAAAAGTTGGCGATTCAAGTGGTGCGGCGCTGGGTTCCTCCCCGGCTTCGCCGGCTAGTTGATTTACATTCAATGCTAGCGCCTGTGGCACACCTCGCTTGGCGACGTTATCAAAGATGGCATCAAAGGCTGTCGTGGCGACGTTCAAATTCGCTTCCGCTTGAGCCCGCGATTTCTCAGCCGCATCTCTTGCAAGCACCGCAGCTTGACTGGCTCTCTCCGCTTCACCGAGTGCCTTCTGAGTCGTCCAGTATCCGAACCCAGACACGATGCTCGTGGCGATAAGCACCAGCAATGTTAACGCTAAAGATCCAGCGACGGCGGGATTGCGGCGTGTCCAGCGTCCGAGTCGTTCCGCCGGCGATTCTCTTCTCGCGGCGATGGGACGATCGTCAATGAAACAGCGAAGATCCTCACCCATTTCTAACGCAGATTGATAACGAGCATGAGCGTCGCGAGCGGTGGCCTTAAGAATGATCGTTTCGAAGTTCCGCGGAATTGCGGGGTTAATCGTCCTTGGCTTGGCGATGTCGTAACTGCGAATACGATCGGCTAGCGACTTTGAAGTGTCAAAAGCAGGTTGATGCGTTGCAAGTTCATAGAGCGTCAAGCCGAGCGAGTAAACATCGGTGCGCGCGTCGGAACGTCCGTCAAGTTGCTCTGGTGCCATGTACTTCAGCGTGCCCATGATGTCACCGTCTTGAGTCAACTCGCTGCCGTTGGTCAACTTCGCCAAACCAAAATCTGTAACCCATAACTCGCCGTTGACATCAAGCAACAAATTGGAGGGCTTGATATCGCGATGGAGCACGCCGTGCTCGTGCGCGTACGCGAGCGCACCGGCGGCTTGCATCCCGATTCGTGCAATCGCTTGAAAGCTCAGCTCCGGCGGAGTACTCAGCGGCTTGCCAACGATCAGTTGCATCGCAAAGTAATGGACGCCGTCTTCGGTGCCAACGCCAAATACGGGCACGATGTTCGTATGGTGCAAGCGAGCGATGGCTTCCGACTCACGACGGAAACGTTCAAGTTGTTTTTGAGAGTCCGCCACACCTAACCCCAATACCTTGAGTGCCACTCGGCGCTTGAGCGACAATTGCTCCGCTTCATAAATGATCCCCATTCCACCGCGACCGATTTCACGAATGATCTTGAAGTCGCCAAGCACATCCAAGTTTCGCTGAGCAAATCGAGTGGTTGTACGATCGATGCGGTGGCGTGAACCTTCTTGCTGACTCACTTTTTCAAACATGACAATCGATTGCAATAAAGCTAACGCTTGTTCTCGCATGTCAGGAACGCGGTCCGCAAATTCGGCGACGGACGGATTGGAACCGTCACGCAGTGCATTAGAGAATTCATCGGCGAGCAATTCCAATGGATGGCGATCTGAGCTGCCAAAGCCATCGATGGTTTCATCTAAGTCGCGCATGGTTACTCACGATTCATAGTTTTTTGAGCTACTTCGCTGAGTCGCGTCATGGCTCGCACGTAGCGGTTACTGGCGGCGGTGACGCTGATGCCCAGCGACTCCGCGATCTGACCGTTCGAAAGGTGTTCAAAGTGGCGTAGCGCGAGCACTTCTCGATCGAGCTCGTCCATCTCGGCCAAGATCTTCTTCAACTGATCCAATTGTTCTTGTTTTATTAGCACTTGGCTGGGCGTCGTCAATTGGCCTACAAAGGCGGAGAAGATCGACAAACAAGTTGCATCTTGATTCGCGTTTGCATTTCCATTGACTTCAAGTCGCGGGTCCCGTTTTTGGCCAAAATGCCGCCGCTGGACCGTCAGCAGAGTTTGGTAAGTAATCTGTCGCAGCCAAACGAAAAATGACACTTGCGGCGCGGCGATATATTCTCCCAATCGCTTGGACGCTTCGATATACGCCTCTTGGAGGATGTCCTCTGGGTCAACTCGCCCTCGTACGCGTTCATCCAGCCGAAACTCGATCATCCGTTCTAGTGGTCGTTGATGACGTGCGAAAACCACTCCTAACGCAGTTTCCCCGCCTTTGATCAAGCTGTCTAAGTCATTTTTTCCGTCAGTGTCTGCCATAGATCGGCATTTTACCACGAAGTCGGATACCTAGCTTTGGGCTTAATTGGCTGCCAACTTCCGCTTGCTGCCTATAT
The DNA here is from genome assembly GCA_031412515.1 of Planctomycetia bacterium. Taxonomy (GTDB): domain Bacteria; phylum Planctomycetota; class Planctomycetia; order Pirellulales; family Pirellulaceae; genus Aureliella. The sequence continues at coordinate 60,876 of JANODD010000161.1, forward strand.
CTGTACCGAAATTCGCATACTGTTTTCCACAGTGCACTTCTAATTTTGGCTGTTCGCCACCATCTAGCTTGGAGGGCGCTTTACTTAGAACATCGAAGTAACTGTGGTTGCTACAGTGGTTTAGACTAATCAGCCGGAAGGCGTTAGCCTCCGGTTGGGTATTGAACCGGAGGCTAACGCCTTCCGGCTGATTAGTCACCGGCAATTGTGA
>JANODD010000162.1:0-11896 GCA_031412515.1 Planctomycetia bacterium
ACCAACAGTGGATTTGGCATGAGGAAACAATGGCATTGGGCAGACCGTGGGATATCAAACCGCCCGACTTCGAAACCCGCGGCTAGCGCCGACGGCTCACCGTCGGCTTTTGCGTACAATGATGTTAAATCAACACTCTCCGCAGGCTATGGGTCAAACGCAGAGAGTTGTCAGCATTGGCTTACTTATTTAAGCGACTTATTCTTTTGCAATCGACCTAGTTTTGCCGCGAAACTGTACTCGAGAAAACTAAGTACTGTGTATTCGCGTGTTAGAGGGTCATGCAGTACGTTGAGATCTTGGGCGTAATCCATTGCAAGGTCTTCAACTAGCGCCAATGCATGTTGTCTTTCGTAAGCCCAACGGAACGGTGGAAAGAAAACATGAGGGTAATAGAAATCCCCGCGGGAAGTGAAAGAAAAATAGTAACTACTTAGGTCTACGCTCCTGCTTCTACTCGCGATGCGATGCAAAGTACCCCGCGCGCGAAGCACCTCTCTAAACTGCTCCATTGTTGGTACCGGCGGAGGCATCAATTCCTGAACACCCTTCATGTCCAAAAGGAACTGCAAATCGTCGTCTTCAAGAGTGTTCCAGATTTCCCAAACAAAAGCGACAGACCGCAGGCTTGTGGGCAGCACTCCAGGTTGTTGACAAAACTCAAGCAATTTCCGATTGGCTTTCCATGCACGAATTGCTTGTTCTCGATCACGCTCGTGCGTAGCCATCAGCGCAAGAACTGCAGAGCCTTGGATCATACTGTCGAGTGTCGTCATCTCTCTGTATTCGAAAGCGGTTGGTTTTTCCCCACCATTTTCAATCGCTTCCAGCAAACCTAGATTGCTTGAAAACCAAGACTTGAAATCTGGAAATTGCTCGTGGACCTCGTGCTGAACACTTGTACTTAGTCGCGATCCTGCCACTGCAGAAGCTAGATTCACGTTCTGCATTAGACCAAACTGGTCAACTGCTATAGATCCATCCCAAGGTCTCAATTCCGGCCCGCGACTCCAGTCGACAGCTTTGATCTTCTCAAGCGGCGTTCCTTGCCAAGGGACATTCGGAATCTGCAAGAACCCAAAACTCAGGCCGAGTACACACGGCAATAATGCTGCGACTAGCATCGTAGTAAAGTACCGACCAGTTGCCTTGAATCGATCCTGCATTAGCCAATGCGGAACCTGCCGGACGGCTACGGTGAGTACAAGCAGTGTTGCGACTGGTACCCAAATTACAAACGCTAGTTCATTCCCTGGCGCTACTCTCTGCCAAACCAAATCTGCAAATGCGGAAAAAGCAAACGCAACGAGCATCATTGCGAGCGCGATAGTGATAGAAATGATGGAATTAGGAAAAACAAGCGAACTGAACATGCCTACGATGAAAATGGGTGCACATAAGCTGTATATCCAGGATGCTTGGTAAGGTGACGGAAACATTACTGCAATGCAAACAATTAGCAGGGTAAGAAAAGCTGGAACCACAGCATGGCTAACTAGTAACTTTTTCCAATCTACACCGCGATCAGCGAAAAAGCGGTAGCGATTCAAGGTCTGGTCCCCTGAAAAAACACTGACGCCCAGTACACACGACGATAGGATCGCAGCCATTTCCCGCAGACCGTATGGCCCAAATTGAGAATAGATGATTGTTGTCGCACCGCAAAACACAATCGCGCGGAGCCAAAACGAATTGCGCACTCCATGATGCATTAGCATCGCAAGTTCCGAAGGCCGGGATGCCGAGCCAGCATAAGATTGCCACGCGGCGCGCTGTGCCAGAGCATTCCTTTGCTGCGCACCAGCGAACAATGAAAACGAAGTAAACTGCCCTACACCCCATCGCCAGCGATACGCCCCAGCCAACACAATCGCACCGATGACAAACGAGATCAGATAAGCGAGCGCAACGAAGTATTCATAATTTAGTGTAGAAGTGACAACATTCGACGAAAAACTAATAATCGATACCTGCATGTGAAATAGGAACAATCCAAACGCGGCAATGACGATCGCAAGCAAGGTATCTTTGATTAGCAATGTGGCAATTGAAAAGTAAACGAAAACTTGAATCGCAATGAACAGCGTCATCAACTGAGCCCACGCGGCGTCCGTGTTGGTCGAAAACAACACTAGACCCAGTGATGAATGATTTATCGACAAGACAATCGCAGCCACCCCAAGAAGAACTGCGACCATGCACGCGCCCGCCCCTAGCCAAACGAGCAACTTGCTTACGAGCGATTGATGCCAACTAACTGGCAAACTGCTGCTCCACATCCAGCTACCGGACTGACGTTCGTGGCCAATTAAGACGCCGCTGCACGCAATTGCCAATAGAGTTGGACTGGCGAACGCAACGTTAATGACACCATGCGAGAACTGACGAAAGTCATCCGGTAAAAGCCGTTCGAGCATACCTAGCAACAACTGTAATGAAGCTGCGATCACGATGATGCCAATGATCAGTTGATACACTTGGCGGAAATCTTTCCAAAGAAGATGACGCCAAACCGTTAAGGCGCGAGGGCCATCGTTTTTGATTACTGAAGCATGGATTGGTGCATTGGACATGTTTCACCTGTATGTGTGAGCCGACAACGCTAGCCGCGGGTTTCGAAGCAAGGCGGTATGATTACCCAGGGGCGCTGCTAATGCCACGAATTCTTTTAACTAATGGATTAATGGTTAGGCTAGCAACGGTCGGTTATGTAACTTAATTAGGACTAATGGTTTTCGACGACCATCACTTCGAGACCCGCGGCTAGCGCCGTGGGCTCACTGAACCCCGCGGCTAGCGCCGTCGGCTCACTGAACCCGCGGCTAGCGCCGTCGGCTCGCAGTGGCCCTACGCGACCTCGGAGACTGGAGTGCGGGGACTGGGTACTAACGGTCCGGAGTCACTTGTCGGCTGAGTAAATCCGATGTAAAGCTCTTCCAAATTCGGCCGGACCGCTTTGAAATCAAATAGGTTGCTATCACGCATAAGTAACTCTTGAATCTCAGGTTTGAAGCCTCGAACAAGCAACTGGAAACTGCGTCCTGTCTGACTGCTCGATAGGATCTCAGTGCGATCAAACTCGACCGGTGAGGGCAGCAGTGGATCGCGCAATGAGTAACTGATCATGGTTACTTCAGCTTTCAAATCATCCAGTTTCGCGACGACTTGCAGTTTACCGGCGTGTAAGATTGCTATGTAATCGGCGACTCGCTCAACTTCCTGAATCTGATGACTGCTCAGAAAGACCGTTTGCCCTGCGGCCGCGCGATCGACCATGCTTTCGAGAAAGGCTCGGCGCACCAACGGGTCCAACCCTGAAGTGGGCTCGTCGAGCACCAGTAACTGTGGATCAAAGGCCATCGCCAGCGACAACGCTACTTTGGCTCGCATACCCTTCGACAAATCACGGACCTTGGCGTCGAGCGGCAGATTGAATTCGATCGCCAACTGCGAGTAGCGTTCCAAGTAACCGGCGGCATAAAATCCAGACGCATACCAACCCGCTTCGGCTACCGTCATCCATTCATACAAACCAGGTTGATCGGCAACGTAACCGACCATCCGCCGCAGTTGCATGGTTTCTTTTGTTGGGTTCTTTCCGAGCACTTCGACCGAGCCGCTCGCGAATTTGTGAAAACCGAGCAAGCCTCGAATCAATGTCGACTTGCCCGCTCCGTTTTCGCCCAACAAAGCGAACACACAGCCACTGGGGACTTCGAATGAAACGTTGTCCAAGACTGTTCGCCGGCCAAACTTTTTGGAAACGTGGTGAATTTTGATTGCAACGCTCATTCTGTAACTCCTTCAGTTCGAAGTGCTTGCTTGATGGCTTTCTCAAACATCTCTCGGAGACGGTCTACATCCAGACCACTGCGAATCGCTTCGTCGACGACCGCGGTCAGTCGTTCGCCGAGCAACAGTTGACGATCGCTTACGCATCGCCGTTTTGCTCCAGAGCACACAGCCATGCCGCGGCCACGAAGAGTTTCAATGACTTCTTCGTTTTGCAGTTCGAGATAGGCACGCTGGACCGTATTGGGATTGATTGCCAAAGATTTGGCCAGTTCGCGGACACTGGGCACTAACTGCCCCGGGACCACAACCCCTTCTGCCACCGCAAATTTGACTTGCCGAATCAGTTGTTCGTAGATCGGTATCCCATTGTTGGGCTCGATAGATAATTGCATGAAAACCTCCTTCCGTAGTGTACTGGTGCTATGGTACACCGCACCACCGAGACGGTCAAGCGAATTTTTGGTTTTCTATTGTCCTAGCTACTGGATCGTTTAACCGGCAGTAATTGAAGACTGCTGATTTAGCCGCATTAGTCTTAGCGCAAAGCCATTGCAAAAAGATGTATTGATCCGTGGGACCGCTATGCCATCCGTGGGACGACCCACTTTTCCCTCCCACGGATGGCATAGTGGTCCCACGGATGAAAGAAAGAAAGGCTAGTGCTTTGTCCAACTTTAATTTTGGGGTCGTAGATGTGAGCCGTCGGCGCTAGCCGCGGGTGAACGAAGCACTTGACTCGACGTGACTAATTAACAATCTAAGGCCAACAATATGCGGTCGACAGATTGACGTTGGACAAACTTTTAATCTTGCACGACAACCACTTCGTTCATCCGCGGCTACCGCCGTCGGCTCACTGATGTTTAACCCGAAATTAAAGTTGGCAAAAAGCACTATTCGCTTACCACCATGTTTGCGAAACAACGCATCTTCGAAGTGCAGGCTCGCTACGCAATAAAATTCTTTAAGTAGCGATAGCTCTGCCAAAGCGAATCTTTGCGTGACTCGAGCGAACCTTCATAAGCTCGGTCTTCAACTTCTACGCACACTGGACCGCTAAAGCCGGCATCTAACAACGTTGAAAAGAACTTGCCCCAGTTCACTTCGCCTAGGCCTGGTAGTTTGGGTGTGTGATACTCGAGCGGATGAGCCATGATGCCAACTTCATCCAGCTTGTGACGATCCAGTCGCACGTCTTTCGCATGAGCGTGAGAAATGCGATCTGCGAAATCACGAATCGGCTTGAGGTAATCCATCTGCTGCCAAACCATGTGCGAGGGATCGTAGTTCAAACCCAGATTGGGGCTTGGAATGTCAGCAAACAGTCGTCGCCAAATGGCTGGAGTGGTTGCAATGTTCTTTCCGCCTGGCCATTCATCTTGGGAGAACAGCATGGGGCAGTTTTCGATGCCGATCCGCAATTGCAACTGATCTGCCAATTCAACAATCGGCCGCCAGGTGTCCAGCAGTCGCGGCCAATTGTCATCGACACTGCGAGTGTAATCGCGGCCGATGAATGTGTTCACTCGAGCGATTCCAAGTTGCTTTGCAGCATGCATCAAGATCTTAAGATGCTCAACTGACTTTTGAGCTTCCGCGGCGTCGGGTGACAAGCAGTTTGGATAATAGCCGAGAGCACTAATGGCTACGCCGCTTTCGCGAACGACTCGTTCTACTTCAGCCACCTTGGCATCGTTCATTCCAGTGATGTCGATATGGGTCACGCCAGCGTAACGACGTTCGGCTTTGCTGACCGGCCAGCACATGACTTCGACACAGTCGTAGCCAATCTCTGCCGCCAGACTGAAGACTTCAGCGAGGGACAGTTCAGGAACAATCGCACTTGCAAAACCCAGTTGAATCCGTTTTTGCGACATGGTAGTGAATCCTCGATCAAGCGAAGCGTTGAATTGCGGCGTTTTCCAATTCGCCAATTTGTACCTTGCACTGACGAGTTTTGCCACTGCGGCACACATTGGCAACTGAGTGACCCACTTCAGCGGCGTCGACCGGTTGGCTAGTAAACGGTACAATATCGTCGGCAACCGAGTCGGAAATAGCCTTCCTTTGCTCCTTTTTGTGACGATTTATGTTCCGAAAATTTTTGCGTTCGAAAATTCACCGCGCCACCGTAACTCAAGCTGATCTGGATTATGAAGGCTCACTTACGCTTCCTCCGAACCTCATGCGAGCGGCTGATATTCAAGCGTTCGAAGCGGTCAACGTCTGGAATATCACGCGTGGCACTCGGTTGGAAACGTACGCGATTGAGGGTGACGAAGGTAGTTTGAGCATTTGCGCGAATGGTGCTGCCGCGCACTTGATTCGACCTGGGGATGTGGTCATCATCGCAACCTTTGCATTTAGTGCAGATCAAGCTGAGCAGGTTGCACTGGTCCCACGTGTTGTGTTTGTCGACAGCGACAATCGCATACTGCGTGTCGGTCAGGAAATTCCTGGTCCTCGACGCCGTGGTTTGCCATCGGCCACTGAAGACAGCTGCTGTTGAGTTGCCCGAATGGTTTAACCCGGAAAAAAGAATGTTCTCACAAACTGTCGAATATGCTCTTCGCGCCGCCGTGCATTTGGCTATCAAGTCGCCTGAGGCTCAAACAACGGCTGAAATCGCTGAAGCGACCAAAGTTCCACTTGCATACCTTTCCAAAGTGCTACAAGGCCTGCGCGAAAAAGGGATCGTTCGACTTCAGCGTGGCCTCGGTGGTGGCGTTTCACTCGCTCGAGTGCCAACGGAGTTGACGATTCTTGACATTGTCAGCGCCGTCGAGCCGATCCAGCGCATCAAGACTTGCCCGCTGGATCTCAAGTCGCACGGTACACAGCTGTGTGCACTTCATAAACGAATGGACGCTTCACTGAAGAATATGGAAGACGCGTTTGCGGGGACAACATTGGCAGAACTGCTTTTGGAATCGAACCCAAGCGTGCCACTGTGTGATAGTTGATATTGTGTAGTGGTTGATGGAGTTTAGTGATTGATGTATGGCGAGCGTTTATCTAGCGGAGGATGAACACGTGCATGAAGCAAAAAATACACAGCGGGCTCTAGTTCGTATTGGTTACGACGGCACTGTGCACAAGCAATTTCGAGGGGCCGAATCTCAGTCACGCTTCGAAAACGAAGTCCGTGTGCTCAAGTACCTGGAGCAGAGAAAATGCCCTTTCGTACCGCGCTTGCTCGAATCCAATTTAGACGAGCTGAAGATCGTAACTACCAACTGCGGCGCGCGGGTGGAACACTTGACGGATGCGAAAGTCAAAGAGCTGTTCGATGGCCTTGAGCAATACGGTGTCCGTCACGACGATCCCTTTCAGCGCAATATCACTTATCGCGCCACGGATGGTCGCTTTTGTATTATCGACTTCGAATTTGCCGAGATCATTGGCAGCCCCGTTGAAGCCGTTCCGTCGATTAGCACGGCCTCGGGTTTGAACGTCAAGAAACTGCGATGGTCAGGCATGACTGATCCTGGCAAATTCAGGCCTAACAACGAAGATACTTTCCTTGCCACTTTGCTTGATAAGCATGGCATCCGTTATCTCGGTAAGACCGGCGAAGCGTCTTTAGAAAATTCCGATTTCATCTTTGCGGTCAGCGATGGGATGGGCGGCGAGCGGTCGGGCGAGTTCGCAAGTCGCATTGGTATGGAGAAGATTACTCTGCATCTTCCCAAACAATTTGGACTCAATGAAGATCGCTTCGCGGCATACAGTCACGAGATTCTGCTGGATTTGTTTGTAGCTATCCATAACGACATGTTGAAACAGGGTCGCTATGATGCGAACTGCCGAAACATGGGAGCCACTTTGACGTTGGCTTGGTTCCGACGCGGCCGAGTTTACTTCGGGCATATTGGTGACACTCGCTTGTATCATTTGCCACAGGCTGGCGGGATGAAACAGATCACTGAGGACCATTCGCACGTCGGTTGGCTGAAGCGAAACGGGAAACTGAACGAACGTGAAGCTCGGATGCACCCACGCAAAAACGTATTGGCGCAGGCTCTAGGCGCTGGACACCAGTTTTTAGTGCCTCAAATCGGTGTGCTCGATTACAATCCTGGCGATCAATTTGTATTGTGTTCCGATGGAGTCACTGATGGCTTGTGGGATCGCGGCATCGAGGAACTGGTCCGAGAACCCAGCGCGAGTCAAAGGGACATGCCCAAAGCCAATCGTTTGGTTCTAACTGCCGTCGCAGAATCCGGTCGCGACAACGCAACCGCCGTCGTAGTCGAAGCCCTAGACGAACGTTGACGCTGTCATCGCATCCCATCAATCCCTTTCTTCCAATCAATTCCCATATTGTGGTCCTTAATAACAACTCTGTCGCCCCCTTCATTCGCCCTCACCAGCGACACACCCTGCCCGCCCGATTACAATGCGTGCCAAGAGGTATCCCTATGAAAAGCAGCATTTGTGTCGGCACAGTCTTCAATTTCATTCAAATTGTTCTATCCGTTTCTCTCGTTACGACAGCGAGTGCCCAGTCGCTCGAAACAGAACTAAAACGTTTCTCACCCAGCAAACTGGCCGCTGAGGCCATGCGGGATGGCAATGCAGCTCGCGGCGCGATCGTTTTCTTTCAGCCCACGATGGTCTGCGCAAAGTGCCATGCGGTTGAAGAATCCAAAGGGACTGGCTTAGGTCCGCTGCTCACGGGCAGCAAAGAACCTCTCAGCAACGCAGCGATCGTTGAGTCGATTCTTGAGCCATCGAAGACTATTCGCAAAGGCTTTGAAACCGCCAGCGTCGTTACCGCGGATGGAAACACGGTCACAGGCCTGCTTGTCAGCCGCGACGACGAACAGACCGTGCTTCGTGACGCAGCCGGGAAAACAACCGCGACATCGGCTGCTGATATTGATCAGTTTGCGATTCAACCCGTGTCACTGATGCCCGCTGGACAACTCAATCAACTGACCAGTCGCCAACAAGTGCTCGATCTCATTCGATACTTAGTCGAAATCCGAGACGGTGGGATAGCACGAGCTCGTGAGCTACAGCCATCTGAGGCTTTGTTAACATTGAAGTTGCCCGAGTACGAGGCTCACATCGATCACGCTGGATTCATACGAGAGTGGAACGATGATTCGGTGAAACGCGGCGAAGCAATCTATCGCCGAGTGTGTGCGAATTGTCATGGGACCAAAGATCAGGCCGGTTCATTGCCAACCGCGCTCCGATTTGCCGAAGGGAAATTCAAGAACGGCAGCGATGCGTTAGCCATGTACGGCACGATAACGCGGGGGTTTGGGTTTATGGCCGCGCAAAGCTGGATGGTGCCGTCGCAAAAATACGACGTCATTCACTACATTCGCGAAACGTTCCTCAAACAACATAATCCGACTCAATTCAAACCTATCGATGACGGCTATCTCGCAAGCTTACCGAAGGGCGACACTCGCGGACCGGAGCCGAGCAAAATCGAAGCTTGGAGCGCGATGGATTATGGTCCAAGCTTAGCGCACTGCTACGAGATTCCCGGAAAGCGATTGAATTTCGCTTACAAGGGAATCGCGATTCGATTGGACAGCGGTGCAGGCGGAGTTTCTCGAGGCTCGCAGTGGATGATGTTTGATACGGACACTCTGCGCGTCGCTGCTGCTTGGCAAGCGGATGCGAATCCAAAGAGCCAGCGGTTCATCGATTGGCGTGACATTCAGTTCAATGGCGAACATGGAATCCATCCGCGAATCGACGGTGAAATCACGCTTGCGAACTCGAACGCGCCAGGCTGGGCCGATCCACGAACAGGGGCGTTTGTTGATGACCAACGAGTCGAAGGTCGCGATCAACGCATCTACGGCCCGTTGCCGCGAGAGTGGGGCAAATTTCGTGGTCTTTATCATCACGGTTCGAAAGTAATCTTGTCTTACACGATCGGCAGTACTGAAGTGCTTGAAATGCCGGAGCGTAGCGACGAGGACGAGTCAACATTGGTAACGAACCAAGCAGGAAAATCGTTACCGATGACGGCTGCTGAAGGGGAGGCTCAGCCAACTGCATTCCTAAGATCGTTCAATATCGGATCGCGCGAACAAGACTTAGTTCTTCAGATCGCTGAAGACTACGACCCGAAGAAATTGTTAGTTGATTTTACGACGACCGAAGGAGCTACCGGAAGCGATGAGCAGGTAAAACTGTTAACCGAAATAGGTAATCTGCGTTTGAGGATCAAAGCGGGCAGCAAGCCGCTGATGATCAAGCTGCGTATGATCGGATTGACGCAGTCAGCTAACAGTGACGCTAGGATTGGCTTTGCTAACCCACTTCGTTCCGCTGACGATCTTAGTGTTTTTATCCACGGTGGTCCCGCCCGTTGGCCGCAAGTGCTTGAGACACAAGTTGTCTCAGGCAAGGAAGATGGCCCCTTCGCGTCGGATATTCTGACTGCACCAGAAAGCAACCCATGGTTGGCTCTCACAAGATTCACTGGATTGGATTTCTTCCGTGATGGAAGCATCGCAGCTTGCACTTGGGAAGGTGACGTTTGGCATGTCCGTTTGCAGGATGGCAGCAATACTCTCAAGTGGCAACGTATCGCATCTGGACTTTACCAACCTCTGGGCTTGAAGATCATCAACGAAAAGATCCATTTGACGTGTCGCGATCAATTGGCGGTGCTCCATGATTTGAACGGCGACGGAGAGACCGATTTCTATCAGTGCTTGAACAATGACCATCAAGTCACCGAACACTTTCACGAGTTCGCGATGGGCTTGCAAGTCGACGGAGTAGGCAATTTTTACTATGCCAAATCGGGTCGACATGCCAAGAAGGCTCTCGTGCCACATCACGGAACGCTGCTCAAGGTCAGCCCCGATGGATTAAAAACAGAAATACTTGCAACAGGTTTCCGAGCGGCAAACGGTGTGTGCTTAAACCCCGATGGTTCATTCTTGGTTACCGACCAAGAGGGTTTTTGGAATCCAAAGAATCGCATCAATTGGGTTACGTTGAATCCGTCGGGCAAACCCAAATTCTATGGCAACATGTGGGGTTACACTGACGTAACCGATGAATCGGACTCTGCGATGGAATCGCCGCTATGTTGGATTACGAACGCCTTTGATCGTTCGCCTGCGGAACTGTTGTGGGTCGACAGTTCGCGATGGGGGCCGCTCAATGGTGCCCTGCTGAACTTGTCGTATGGTTATGGCAAAGTGTTTCTTGTGTTGCATGAACAAGTTGGTGATTTGCGGCAGGGCGGGATGATTGAGTTGCCGATTCCGGTGTTTCCCACTGGCGTGATGCGCGGTCGTTTTCGTCCCCAAGACCAGCAGCTTTACATGGCTGGCATGTTCGCTTGGGCTGGCAATGCAACCAACCCCGGCGGCCTCTATCGCTTGCGAGCGACCGGTAAGCCCATCTTGTTGCCGGTCGAATTGCATGCGCGCAATTCTACGATCGAGTTAAAATTTGCAGAACCGCTGGATAAGGCATCCGTCACGGCCAAAAAAGCTGTGATAAAGACTTGGTCGCTCAAAAGATCAGAAAAATACGGTTCAGAACACTATGATGAAAAATTGCTCGACGTTCAATTCGCTGAGCTATCCGAGGATGACAAAACAGTACGGTTAAAGGTCGACGCGCTTCAACCGACTTGGGGAATGTCCATCGACTTCGATTTCCGTTCCGCTAGCGGACAGCCAGTAACTGGCGTCATCCACAATACCATTCATCGCTTATAGTGGAATTGAACGAAGCGTTTGCGGCTCAGACGTTGGCTTGCTTGCGAGAGTTGCCTATCGCGCCAGAGCGGATCAATCCTGATGGGGGATCGATGTGGTCACCAACTGATGGCGGCGAAAGTTTGGCAAATCCAGTCATCGACTACGTCGAAGAAGGTACAGATAAAACCGCAAAGTACGATTTGTCGGAAGACTATTTTCGATTCATGTTCGCGGAGGAAGTGGAACCAACCAACAATCACAGCGATCAGCAAATCCGGCATTGTGTGATCGACCGACGTATCACTCAAGGGACTCGTGGAGAATCTGGTCAACGATATCACGAACGAATGTGGACGATGATTGCGACGTGCAAGAAGCAGAACCGAAGTGTTTTCTCGTTTCTTCAA
>JANODD010000163.1:0-2327 GCA_031412515.1 Planctomycetia bacterium
CCCCCTAGCCAGCGCTTCGTTTGACCCGTTGCCAGCGGCACAGGGAACGGCTTGCAGCCAAAACTACAAGTGAAGAAAACGGTAAACTAACCCTACGAAGTACAAGACAGCAAGGGTAAAGCTCAGCACTGAAGCGTTTATCTAATGGGCAAACCGAGCAGGTTCGGGTTGGGCCTAAGATAGTTAATACCGTGAAGACCCGCTCATACTGCGAACTGCAAGCCGACCCCGGCGCCGATGGCTATGGGTCAAACGAGCGCAACATCGTTTGACCCTTAGCCAGCGCTTCGTTTGCCCCCTAGCCAGCGCTTCGTTTGACCCGTAGCCAGCGGCGCAGGGAACGGCTTGCAGCCAAAACTACAAGTGAAGAAAACGGTAAACTAACCCTACGAAGTACAAGACAGCAGTGGTAAAGCTCAGCACTGAAGCGTTTATCTAATGGGCAAACCGAGCAGGTTCGGGTTGGGCCTAAGATAGTTAATACCATGAAGACCCGCTCATACTGCGAACTGCAAGCCGACCCCGGCGCCGCTGGAGAGTGTTGACTTAACAGCAAAACTCGAGAATCTAACGTCATGCCTAACTGATCACTTTTCTTTCTTCCATCCATGGGACCACCATGTCATCCGTGGGAAGGAGGTATACGTCTTCCCACGGATGGCATAGCGGTCCCACGGATAAATACACTTTTCTGCAAAGACTTTGCTCCGCGACCATTGGTATTAAGCGTTCTCCAGCGGCGTCGTGATTGGCTTGCAGTTGACACGACACGCCGCCAGCAAAGAGTCTGTTTATCGTCTACAAAGCGAGATCGTCAAACTCACTTGCAAGTCACCAAGTCCCGTGCGGGCGAGGACGCCCGCGCTCCGAAAAACCGGTCATCCACTTTGGCGAGCTTCTGAGAACCTCTGTGTTTTGCTATTAAGTCAACACTCTCCGCGGGCTATGGGTCAAACGAGCGCTTGGTCTTGCTTCTGGCATCGTGCCCGCACACAATGGATTATCAGTCCGTCGTCAATCAACACATCTGAAACGCAAACGACGGACTCACCCTGCTTCCCCCCGCCTGTCATTACTTCCAAGTGCAGTACCCACGATGCGACGAGCTATCTTTACAATCGCACTGCTGACAGGCAGCGTACTTACGCAGTTTGCTTGTGGACAAGTTCCTGAGCATTCACCGCAACCTTCTTCAACAACACCTTCGTCCATTATTCAAATCCCCGCGAGCTGCGTGGCCGCAGATCGCTATTTCGAAGATGAAGTTTGGGCAAAAGTCGGTGAGCGAACTTGCTTGAAATGCCATAACCGCGAAGGCGAAGCTCGCAAAAGCGATTTTATTCTAGCCAAGCCTACCAGCGATCCCGCTTGGTGCCAGCAAACTCGAGACGCTTTCAAAGCCATGGCCACTACGCTTGAAGGTGATCAATCCAAGTTGTTGCTGAAGGCAACCGGAGGACTCGATCACGGCGGCGGCGAAGTTTTGAAAATAGATTCGAGCGGATATAAAATTTTATTCAGTTTCGTCCGGCGCTTGAACAAGCAAACGCATCCAACACCTCAGGAATCATCTGAACCGCTGCTTACAACATCGCTCGACGCCAACGATGCCAGACCATTCTTCGAAGCGGTTTCAATGGTCTCGCCGCAAAGATTGCTTCGAAAAGTTTCGCTTTCGCTTTGCGGTCGACTACCAACGTCAGAAGAAGTGATCCAAGTCAACGAACATGGACTCACTGCCATCGATTCAACTTTAGATGCACTGATGAAGGAGGACGCGTTCTACGTGCGGCTGAAAGAGGCTTTCAATGACATCTTCCTAACCGTCGGCGTTGATGACAATGCAGAAACGATCTTGTCCTACGATCACTTCGAACACACTCGTAATTGGACCCAGAAATTTCCATTGGAAGAGATTCCCGAGGCGGAACGCGAACGAGCTCGCTGGAAACTGGCCGATGTCTACCGCGACGCAATGCTCCGCGAACCGCTTGAATTGATCGCCCACATCGTCCGCAGTGACCATCCATTCACGGAACTTGCGACGGCGGACTACATCATGGTCTCGCCCTACACGGCCCGTGGCTACGGCATCTTCGACACAATCAAAGATCAATTCAAGAATCCAAGCGATCCTTTTGAGTTTATTCCAACACGATTGAATGCTTTAAAAGGTCGCGACGGAAAGACTATCAATCGCAATTAAGAACGAGCCATTTTCGCAGGGTGGTTCCGCGAGGCTGCGATGCTTTGTTCGCAGTTGGCGAGCAGTCTGACTAGAATTGGACTCTCGTTTCGAATTTCAAAAAAATCGCCTCGCTGTAGAT
>JANODD010000164.1:0-4961 GCA_031412515.1 Planctomycetia bacterium
TGCAACACGCCGCTGCGCAACTCATCGCCGCGCTTCATGCTGTTGAGCTGACGGTCGCGAACATCGAGCGACTCTTCCACCGCTGGCCACAGGTTCTTGTACACCTTTTTGACTTCGGCATGCAATCCACCATCGAGTCGATTGATCAATCGCGACAGATTGAATGTCTGAGCCTTCTCAGCGATGTACTTGGGGTCTTGACCGCCAGTCAACGGTGTTCCATCGTCATCGGTCAATTTGCCACCGATCGCTTTTTCAAGCTCTTCGGCAAAGGAAGCAAACGCAGTAGCGATCTCTTTGTTGCCCTCGGTCTCAACTCGCTTGAGCTCTTTTTCGAATTCCTTCCGCTCCTCTTCCGAGAGGCTCATCCGGCGCGAGAACTTTTGCGTATCGATCACGATGCCTTCAACACCCGAGCTAACTTCCAGCGAGTCGTTTTTCACGTCTTCGCCCGCACGGCCGAAAATCGCATGAAGCAGTTTCTCTTCGGGTGTCAACTCGGTTTTGCTCTTGGGCGAAACCTTCCCAACCAAAATATCGCCAGGAGCGACGTAGGTACCGATTTGAACGATACCGCTCTCGTCGAGGTTGCGAAGGGCTTTTTCGCTAACGTTGGGAATGTCGCGAGTAAACTCTTCTCGACCCAACTTGGTCTCTCGGATCTCAACATCAAACTCCTCGATGTGGATCGAGGTGTAGACGTCTTGCTTCACCAACTCTTCGCTGATAATGATCGCGTCTTCGTAGTTGTAACCGTCGAACGACATGAACCCAACCAACACGTTCCGTCCCAGAGCCAATTCACCCAGATGCGTCGAGGCACCGTCGGCAATGATTTGACCCTTCTCCACCTTGTCACCAAGCTGGATGATCGGCCGCTGATTGAGGCATGTTCGCTCGTTGAGGCCTTGGTACTTCTTTAAGTGATAGATGTCGTTACCGACTTCGATTCGCATGGAATCCACATAGGTAACTTTGCCGGCCTTGCGAGCTCGAACCACCATGGAACTATTGGCTGCTACCTCTCGCTCCAATCCGGTACCGACAATCGCTGGCTCGGCAACCAACAACGGGACCGCTTGTCGCTGCATATTGGAACCCATCAATGCACGGTTCGCATCGTCATGCTCCAAGAACGGAATCAAACCGGCCGACACACCGATCATCTGGCTCGGCGCGATGTCCATATAGTGAACGGTCTCCGGTGTCACGATCTCAAAGTCGCTTCGGTGACGAGCGATCAAGCCTGGCCCCGAAACCAACGAACCGTCCTTCACCGCCAAGTCGGCTGGACCGATGTATGCATCGGATTCTTCATCCGCACGCAGCCAAACGACCTCCTCTGTAACCTTGCCCTCGGCAACCTTGCGATACGGCGTCACCAAGAACCCATACTCGTCGACCCCTGCATAGATCGAAAGCGAACTGATCAGACCGATATTTGTTCCTTCCGGTGTCTCAATCGGACATATTCGACCATAGTGCGAAATGTGAACGTCGCGAACCTCGAAGCCCGCGCGCTTGCGATTCAAACCGCCTGGCCCCAGGGCTGACAAGCGACGTTCGTGCGTCAACTGCGACAATGGATTCGTCTGGTCGACGACCTGAGACAATTCCCCTCGCCCGAAGAAGTACTCAATGGCGGCGCTAATGCTCTTTGGATTGACCAGCGATCGCGGAGTCATATCCTCAACTTCCTTCAGACTCATCCGCTCCTGCACCGTGCGCCGAAGCTTCAAGAAGCCCTTGCGAAGCTCTTCGCAAGCAAGTTCGTCAATGGTTCGCAAACGCCGATTGCCCAAGTGATCGATGTCGTCAAAGCGAGCATCCGTTTCACTATCGAACAAGTCGATCAGGTACCGGATCGATGCAACCAAATCCTCTGGTCGCAATGCCATCTCGTCTTCTGGCACTTCCAATTTCAGCTTGCGATTCACACGGAATCGACCGACGCGACCCAACCGATAACGATTGATATCGAAGAACTTCTCATGGAACAACGTCCTGGCTTTTTCCAAGGCCGGTGGATTCCCCGGACGCAGCCGTTGGTAAATCCTCAGCAGCGCTTCCTCGTGCGAGTTCGTATTGTCCTCGGCGATCGAGTTGATAATGTATGGCACCTTGGGCGCATCCATCACCTGGACACTCTTGATGCCACACGTGCAAATCGTTTCTGCGATCGCCTTAGTGAATTTCTGACCGGCTTCGATGATAATCTCACCCGCTCGTTCATGGTCCGACGGGTAGACCACGTCGTCCCCTGCGATCTTGTTTTCAATTTTCGAAACACTGCCACCACCGGATAGCTTCTCCGGCTTGATCTCGTAAAACGCATTGAGCAGGTCTTGCTCGGTGCTCAATTTGGGCGACATGGCTCGCAGCAACGTCATCACTGAAAACTTACCCGACTGGTCGATTCGAACCGACAAGGAGTCTTTCTTCGTGACGTTGATTTCGATCCAACTGCCTCGCTCAGGAATCACGCGCGCCGACGGGAGCTTGCGGTCGGACGTACCCTCCGACTCCTCCACGAAGTCAACACCTGGCGATCGGTGCAACTGACTCACCACAACGCGCTCAGCACCGTTGATGATGAACTCACCACCACCAAGCATGATCGGAACGTCGCCGAGATAAACCTCTTCCTCGAGTGGCTGGTCTCGCTTGAGTCGAAACCATACCTTCAATGGCTTGCCGTAAGTCAAACGGAGCTGACGGCACTCCTCGGGGGTATACCGCGGCTTGCCGAGCTCGTACCGCAAGTATTCAAGAGCCACGGTTTTGTCGTAGCTCTCTACTGGGAAAATTTCACGAAAGACAGACTCAAGCCCTTGGTTCTTTCGCTTGTCCGAAGGAATGTCCTCTTGCAAAAAAGCCTCGTAGGACGAGGTCTGCAAGGTGGTTAAATTCGGAATAGGAAATTGACTGCGACCAGAACCGAAAACACGTACGGTACTGGTCTGTAGTCGTCGCTTGGAGGATGTTGCCATGGAGACTAGCTAATTCTCAAAGTGGATCTGAAAGGAAATGTAAGATGATTCGAAATTGCTGGGCAGGAAGGAGAGTCTCAACGACTCAACAGACTCTGACACAACCGCTCGCATCGACCGGTGAAGACATACGATCCGGAAGATAGTAGCAAAGCATTTCGCAGGATTTGGCAACGGGAGGATTTGACGAGGCGCACTTCCAAAAAGGATCGGCCTCAAGCCAAGTAGAGTTCGGGGAACCAAGAGCTTGAATCTGAACAACAAAGTATCCGTCCAATGCTCTCCCCCCAAAATATCGTTCCGAACAGAGGAATGACTTCCTGCCGCCCAAAACTGTATTGCCAAATTTGCCAAAGTTCACTCCCAAAGTGTACTGATCCTCGCCACATCGCATAGTCCAACCCTAGCTTGTTTTAAATATTTCTTAAAGAAATATCGATAATGGCACTCGGCTAGCTCTGGTCACCATTCCTCCCTAAGTCTCCCAAAATTGGCGAAACTAATGTCGCCTGCATGGTGTTAGCACCCCAGTAGCTAAACTCAACTCCCCCCACCCGTCACGAGCCAGCCGACCGGATATAACGTTCAAAGAGTGTGTTTTCATGGGTGTTCGCCTGCATTCCACTCCTCGGGCGGTCACGCGGCTAAAGGCGAGCGGCCGCCTGAAACATGCCAGCCGCAGTTTAGGCCCATTCTCGCGAACCAACAAACGGACGGGACAAAGGTCCCCTCCTACACCTTTAAAAAGCAACCATGCCTAACGACCCCCATGTAACCGGCGATCGACTGAAACGATGGCTAAGCGAAGCAACCGCTTCGAACTCTTCGGACCTTCACCTCGTCTGTGGGTACCCTCCGGTCTTGAGAACCAACGGAAAACTCGCTCCGATGGCTAGCCAAGAGATTCTCACCACCGACGTCATCTCGGAGGAAATCGGGACAATTCTCGGCGAAATGCAAAAATCGCAGTTCGAACGCGAACTGAACGTCGATTACGCGGTGGAGTTGGAGATCGACCAAAAGCGAAGCCGTTTTCGAGTCAATCTGTTTCGATCGCACGGAACCATGGGAGTTTGCATCCGAGTGATCCCGGAACGGATACCGGATTTCGCATGGGGATCGTTTCCAAAGGATTTGGCAGTTCGCTTGGGATCCTTTCCAAACGGGCTCGTTTTGTTTTCCGGAATAACCGGTTCTGGCAAGAGCACCAGCTTGGCGATGATTGTGGAGCATTTGAATCGGACGAGCGGCCAACGGATCCTCACGATTGAAGACCCCATTGAATACCTGTTCTCAAGCTGCGCGCATTCGGTCGTGACGCAGCGTGAGGTAGGGCGTGATGTTCTGTCGTTTGCCGACGGGCTTCGCTATGGCTTGAGGCAAGATCCCGACGTGATTTTAGTGGGCGAGATTCGAGACATCGAAACCGCTCGCATGGCGTTGAGCGCCGCGGAAACTGGGCACCTCATCTTCTCCACTCTGCATACGCGAGACGCGAAGGGATCGATTTCCCGCTACACCGATTTCTTTCCACAGCAGATGCAAAACGAAGTTCGCTCTCAATTGGCATCAGGACTTCGCGCCGTCATCTGCCAGCGACTGATGCCAAGCAATATCGAAGGACTGAAGCAAGAGCTAGCTTTGGAAATAATGTTCAACATTCCCGCGGTGGGAGCGGCCATCCGTCAAGGCAGATTGGAGAGCATCGACACTTGCATCGTCACTGGACGCGCCGAAGGAATGGTCTCGATGGATGAGTCGATCCGCCGTCTTCTGGCAGACTCCCGGATCAGCAGAACCACGGCCGAAAGTTTTGTCTCCGACCGCAATCTCCTTCGGTGATGCCTTCCCAAACTCCTTAGCGAAACGGCGCAAGCCGGCCGGTCTTCAATAGTGGAACGGCGCAAGCCGTCCGGTCAGGACCTGCAACGAAACACAGCGATTTCAAAGTGCGGCGAAGTCGCTTTCGGC
>JANODD010000165.1:0-22037 GCA_031412515.1 Planctomycetia bacterium
GTCATTCAGAGCGGGCTCGGCTTGCTTCATAAACCACTATTACCAGATGGATGCTTAATAGTGCGAACTCTCAGCCAACCTTCGCCGCTGGCTTCTGGTCAAACGAGAACGTGCTCGTTTGACCCATAGCCGGCGGCGACGGGGTCGGCTTGCAGTCCGCATCACGAGCGGAACTAAGCGGTACTAACGATGCGAAGTTGTAATTCAGAGCGGGCTCGCCTTGCTTCTTAAACCACTATTGCCAGATAGATGCTTAGTATTGCGAACTCTCAGCCAACCTTCGCCGCTGGCTTCGGGCCAAACTAGTAGGGCCGCAGGCAAAAATTCCAAAATGCGTTAGAATCCATGCGTTGCGTGGTAGTCTAACCATGCCGCGGCTTAAAGTTTGAAATTATGGAAAGAGGACGAGCGATAGTGCAAAGTGCTGAACAGGATTGGATCGCCGCGGCGTGCCGTTGGTTGGGTTTTTCAACGACCTCTGATGTGCCCGAAGGATTGCTCGCGTCGCTCAAGTTGGCTAGCGGACCCGAGTTAGAAACGCTGCTAAATGTTGTGTCAGCCAATTTCGACCAGATGAGTTCGGCTGCACTGAGGCAACGACAGTTGATGCAGCAAGTCGCAGTCCGGCTGAATCAACTCGTCCGCGAAGAGACACCGGACGTCGCATTGATTTCGCCTGAAGTCTTGGTCCGATTGGGTGACATGCTCTCGACTGTAGATGCGATTGCTTCAGCTCATTGCTTGCAGATGTTGGCCATGCAACCGGATGAGGAGTCGATCGATACGCTGGCCGCTGCACTGACTGAGCAACCACCCGAACAATTGCAAGCGGTAGCGATCGCCCTCAGCCCGCTTTGGCATCTTGACGGTGGTTTATTGGAATTGTTTTTCGATCGTTTGGGTGATGGTTTCTTGCACCCAGCAACAATGTCAGCGTTGCTGGATTTGGCTAACTTCAGTGTCCGTACCGGTCGGATCGAAGAGCATCCATACGCAATGCGAGTTGACGAATTGCTCAGCTTGCTAAGTAATTTGACGCAACGTCTCGGTTTGATGGAAGAGAATCCAGCCAAGTTTGGTGACGATGTCGAGTCGATTCAAAAAGTGTTGGGCGAAAGCGTCGCCTTGACAGTATCGCTGTGCGATTCGCTCGGATTAATCGGCGATAAGCGAGCGATCGAGAACCTCCGCAAGACCCTTGCGCTTTCGCACCGCCGCGTGCAAACCGAAGCCGCAGGTGCGCTCGCTCGACTTGGCGATGCAACTGGCAAGCAGCGGTTGATTGAACTGGCTGAGGATCGCGTCGCGCGGATGCGAGCGGTAAGGTACGCGGAAGAGATGGGATTTGCGGAAGAGATTGAATCGGATTTGCGTTTGCCACAATCGATGGCAGAGGCAGAATTAGCCAGTTGGTTGGCGGCAGGCGATCGCTTTGGAATCGCACCGCACGAAATGGAGTTGTTTGACGCGAGGACTCAGTATTGGCCCAGCTTCGAAGAACCTCGCGACTGCTATTTGTTTCGTTACACCTACATTTTGCCAACTGGACAACTCAGCAATATCGGAATCGCCGGACCGCTAACTTGTTCTTTCAACTCAGATCTGGCCAACCTACCACCTGATGATATCTATGCGCTTTTTGCTGGGTGGCAAGCCGAACATGAAGACATCTTTGAAGTCCCAGAGGCTTTGCTCAACCGCGATCAACGCCGCGAGACAGATCGATTGATTCGATCGCTGCAAGAGCGTGAGTGCGAAGTGAAACACATTTTAGCGTTGACGTTTTTTCTAAGTGAAATAGCCTTGCTGGCCACGATCGAGCATGACGGAAAACGGTTGAACGCAGTGACCGATGGCAACGAGTTGCTTTGCTATCCAGCCTCGGATCATCCAACGGCTTTGACACCTGATTTGGTGCTATCGATATTCCGAGGTAGGAAACTGTTGCGAACGTTTAACAGTTAACCCGTGGCAAACGGTGGTTCACTTGCTTGGCAACTCAATCACCCCGCGCCAATCAGGCGGTGCGGTTCGACGATGCTGGGCGATGTACACAGTAAGGAAATCTTTGACCCGATCTTCAGCAGGTACTTGATGCAGCAATCGGAAAGCGTCCGTCCATTGACCAACAAGAAAATGCTCTAACGCTTGCTCATAAGCCAAGATATGTTCATCTGTCAAAATGCTGGCGGGTCCAGCGGGCGCGAGTAACTCACTGACGACCAGCGGCGTTTGCATGCCGTACGGTAACACTTTGGCAACTCGCCGAACTCGCAATATGTCCCTGCTGACATTCGCGCGAATCCAATCGGCCGTGGGCTCATCCATTAATATCGAAGCTTGCAACTGCTTGGTCATCGCTTCCAATCGGCTCGCCAAATTCACTACAGGTCCGAAGACGGTTACTTTGACTTGATCCGTAGTTCCGATTCGTCCGGCAACTGCGGAACCTGACGCGATTCCTAAGCCCGCACGAAAGTCTGCCAGCGGATGATCAGGCTGCGCAGCGGCGCGTTCGAACTGATCGCATATCGCCAGCGCGGCTTCACAAGCGGCTTGCATCGAAAGATCTGAAGCAATTGGCCAGCCCCAGAAACCCATCGCCGCGTCGCCATGGAAATCGCCGACCACCCCACCGCTGTTCAATATGTGGTGTGTCATGACTCCCAATGCATCGCTGACCCGTTGCAAGAGTTCCAACAGTTTGTCTGAAGAATCTTCGCTTTGTTTTGAAAAGCCACGCAAGTCACAGAACAATATCGAAACCTCCGTTTCGCGTGGGGCAAGAACTTTATCTGGATCGGTACCTGCTAGCGCTTCAAGCACCACGGGAGCAAAAAAATTCCGCAATCCATCCTGTCGACGCTGAAGCGCCCTGACTTGCCTGAGCGCACCGAGGGTTGTTGCTGTAAGTTCCGCGAACTTCAAATCATCTTGCAGTGCGTCCGCTTCCTCGCCTTTGCCATTTGGCCCAAACGAATCCGTCGAAGCAAAATCACCTGCAACATAGATCGCCCAGCCTGGACAAGCATCTGAAAGAACTGGAGTGCAAAAAGCCCAGTCCACATTCTCGCTTTGGGTATAAGAGTGACCTGCTTCGATCGATCGGTTCCAGACATGAAGTACGCTCTCGCGAGACTCCGTTGCCGAACGCACCAAGTTGCTGCTAGGCGCGAATTTATGTCCGGTTATCGAACGACAGTCCCAGTGCAGAACTTCAACATTACTAGTAGCTGAATCAGAGCCCAACACCTGCTTCGTCTCGCGCTCGGCAACTGAGTCAAAATTCGCCAGCGATGGGCTGGGGTTTTGTGAAACTCGCAAGATGGCAACAAACGACGCCTGACCGATTCCCAAAAGGAGCACATTAACGATTCTTGCGCACAATTCCTCGTCGCTATTCGATCCGGCAATGATCTCGGGCAACTTCCCGAGCACCTCAATACGTCGATCGGCGTCGCGATACTTGGTTTGCCTGAGCAAATGCGCGGAAAATGTCTGCTCGGCGAAAACTGGAACAGCTTGAACCGAAAATTCCACTTGCTGATCAAGTAACGTAAACGTAGTTTGGCCAATCACAAAGTGCTCACCGACCGCAGCCGCAAACTGATCGCGCTGTTGGCCACGGTAGAAAATCGCGTTACGAGATTCGGCGATTTTTATGACTTCCAGTTTGACGCCGTTCCAGCGGATTGTTGCATGGCGACGAGAAATGCGGTCATCCCAGCCAACTGTCCACGGCTCGCTAGTCCGTCCCAAAGTCGCGACGACACCAATTTCGGGCAACGGCCTACGCCAGCGATCTTGTGGTCGTGGTCCTTGAGCAATGAGGTCTGGCATTTTGTATTTTTATGGCCAACGAATCGATAATTGAGTGGCGAGTATAGCATTTGTCCGTCAACTGAGAAACAAGCGATAGACTGGGTTCGCCGACTCGTCGACGCAATGATAACCGAGTGAATGGATAAAGTCTCCAAAGGCAGGCAGGTCTTCGTCCGGAACTTGGATTCCGACTAAGATCCGTCCA
Source organism: Planctomycetia bacterium (assembly GCA_031412515.1). Lineage (GTDB taxonomy): Bacteria > Planctomycetota > Planctomycetia > Pirellulales > Pirellulaceae > Aureliella. Next base: position 4,028 of record JANODD010000165.1, read on the forward strand.
TAGTCGGCTCCCTGATTGCGGTAATGAAAGAGACTTATGTTCCAGCTTGGATGCATACTAGATAAAAATCGCATCAGCGCGCCAGGCCGTTCCGGGAATTCGAAGCGAAAGAGCCGTTCCTCTCCACTCAAGCGGCTTCTTCCCCCAACCATGTAGCGCAAATGTTCTTTTGAAAGTTCGTCATGTACCAAGTCAAACGCGGTAAACCCTTCGGAGGCTAGCGACTGATTAATTTCTGGAACTTCATCTCGGTTATTGATGGCTAGTCCCACGAGCACATGCGCTTCACGTTCGTCAGAAATGCGGTAGCTGAATTCCGTCACGTTTCGCTGCCCCATGGTCATGCAAAGTCGTTTGAAACTTCCGCGTTCCTCGGGAATGGTGACGGCGAATAGGGCCTCACGCTCTTCACCTGCTTCAGCCCGCTCCGCGACGAAGCGAAGCCGGTCGAAGTTCATGTTAGCCCCGCAGCAGATGGCAACTAGATTATCGTTCTTTAGATTGTGCTGCGTAATGTACTGCTTCATACCGGCGATACCCATGGCTCCGGCCGGTTCGAGAATGCTGCGGGTGTCTTCGAATGCATCTTTGATTGCAGCGCAAACGGCGTCCGTATCCACTGTGACAAAGCCGTCGACGAGTTCGCGTGTTAAACGAAACGTTTCGTCACCCACAAATTTGACCGCCGTACCGTCAGAGAAAAGTCCGACTTCAGGTAACGCAACTGGCCGACCAGCTCTCAGTGACTGAATCATTGCGTCCGAATCAGCCATCTGAACACCAATCACCTTGATCTCAGGCCGGACGGCTTTGATATAAGCCGCGACACCGGATATCAGACCACCTCCCCCAACTGCGACAAACACAGCATAGATCGGACGCTGGTGTTGCCTGAGAATTTCCATGCCGATCGTTCCCTGACCAGCAATCACGTCTGGGTCATTGAACGGGTGGACAAACACATATCCATGACGTTCCTGCAATTCTAACGCGTGTGTATAGGCATCGGAATAACTGTCCCCGTGCAGAATGACCCGGCCACCCAAAGCACGAACCGCATCAGACTTTAATGTCGGTGTCGTGACAGGCATTACGATGATGGCGTGACAGCCAAGCTCGCGAGCGCTAAGTGCAACGCCTTGTGCATGGTTTCCCGCGGAGGCACAAACGACACCTCTAGCCAATTCCGCCGAGGACAAACGGGACATTTTGTTGTATGCGCCCCGAAGCTTAAAACTGTGGACTGGCTGCGTGTCCTCCCGCTTCAACCAAACTTGGTTTCCCAATCGAGCCGACAGCTTTTTTGCAAAATCTAAGGGAGACTCAATCGCTACATCGTAAACTCGAGCATTTAAAATCCTTTGCAAATAGTCTAAAAGACGGTTTTCCATTAGCGGTGTCGTTCTAAGCGAAGTTGACGATTGATCAGCGAGATAGTTTATCTGGTCGTTCCAATAAGGAACACGGTATACGATCGTCTAGAATACGAGTACCGCGGGTCGCTCTTGCCGAGTGGGACCATCCGCCATCAGAACTAATTGCGTCGCCGCCGCACTCACAGTAATTGAAATAAGGATACACGCCGCAAATGAGAAATCTCAAGATCAGGCATCATCGCGAGCGATTCCAGGTCGTTGCGAGTAAGTTTGAGGTTGTCGAGGGTCAAGGGTTTGCCATCATGGATTTGTAGATAGCTGCTTCATCAGCAGGCATGGTTTTCAATAGGGGAACCATCGTATAGTTGCCGTGCATCTTTTCATCTCGCATGAACATCCAGTCAGATATTTCTGACTTCTTGATGGTCCATTTCTGACCAAATTTCACGTTGCCGACTATACCAGGATCGTTGTTGATCGTTCCTGTAAAACTACCGTCTTTGAACACGACATCTGTCAACCAAAAATGCTCCGTTTGTCCTTTGTCTTCGATGGGGGCTTTCACAGCATGTTCGGAACCCGTCGGTTTTTTCAGTTCAGCGACGAACGAGTCCACTTCGCGCCGAGCTCGCGTAATCGCTGCGTCCATCTCTTTTTCATCGTAACCTGAGGTGACAAGCGTATCAGGTCTTGATTCTTTGCAACCCGAGAGAGCCACGAAGAGCAAAGTAAATGCGATCCAGTATTTCATGAGTTCTTTTTCAGTTAGATTTCTCGTTCCAGTATCAGTCGTGTCAGCGGTCGATTCGATCAAATAACATAACCCATTTGGAGCTTGCAAAGAATGTGGCGAATACACATGCGAGGGCACTATTTTTAGATGTATGGCAATGCAGGTTAGTGTGCACGAAGTTTAGAAACCTCGTTTAGTGTTTGTACATTTAGCCTTTGTAGTTGCGAAGCAACGGCAGGTGATAGCCGGTGATAGCCTGGGGCGCGAGTCCCAGTGAGTGGGACGACGTTTTACACTGCAATCACTTGGTAAACAAAAAAAAGCCGCCAGTATCGCGAGACTTGTCTCGGACACTGGCAGCTCTATTTGACCCTAATGTGCTTTTAAAGCAGGCTTTCGACTGGCGACCGGAGGGTGAACCGAGCGCTTGCGTCGTCTTTTTTGCCGTATATAACGGCTTTAACTAACAGTTGATACTAACAATCGGACTGTGCGTCTCATGCTCTGATTCGACGAACAAGTTAAAATAACCGAAGCATGGACGTTCATACATAGTGCAAAAACGTTTAGCTCCTCCTTTGTTAAGTGCCCCAGGACTATTAATTGCGACGCCATCAGTCAGTAAGCTAGGTTTTCGCAAACCCAGCTTCTTGATTATAGAACGCGGTGCGGTCGGATTTCAAGTGTTAAATCTGCTTTGACGGACCTACGACTTGGTTTCGTATCGCTAGCAAACCGCACGTTAGCCAGACGTTATCCGCAAAATCATCGTCGATATCCTAATTCACTTGGAACCAAGTGGTTTTAAACCTCGTTCCCAGGCAGAGCCGGCAGAGCCGGCAGAGCCTGGGAACCAGTTGGTGGTGTTCAGCGAGAAGTGTCTAATAATTGAGATTTTTACCGCTAAGTGGGCTATGCTTCCAGCTGGCATGGCGAAAAGTCCTAGATGAATACCGTAGCGGAAGCCGTCAAGGCTTCCGGAGGTTGAATTAGCGAGGGCAAAGTCGCATGAACGAAATGCTTGACGCATTCCGCTACCGACTTTCCGACAGCCCAGCTTCCAGCTTGCCGTCGTCCCGGTTAAATCAATTGTCTTCACATTCGAGTAGCACGCTCTGAGGCGTTGCGATGGGCATGGTTTGTCCTACGTTCACCACGCCCTTCGCAAACGCCTCAGGGCGTGCCAGCCGTGTAATAACGCTGGGGAAAAGCACTGGGTGGAATCGTTTTAATGGCAAGCTGCCCTTACGGTCAACCACTAATAAAACGGTCACATTTTCAAATTCACAATTTTGGCGATTTCGTTCCAAGAACCGTGCAGTCTAGCTATGATGTTTGGAACAAAACTTGAAAATAACCAGCTGAGAAGTTGAAACATGAAATCCCGAAAACGCAAAGAGATTAAACCTCAACGTGGCTCGAAGCGCCTTGCATTTGAAGGGCTCGAATTGCGGCGCGTTATGGTATCCGATTGGCAAAACCCGGGTCAAGTTTGGGATGTAAATCACGATCTGGCGGTTTCCCCAATCGACGCGCTCCAGGGGATCAATCGGCTGAACAGCGGTGTGTCGCGAACGTTTCCCGCACGACCAATTGGATCGACCGAACCCTACTTCGATGTCAGCGGTGACGGTGTTCACAGTCCGCTAGATGTGCTCTTGGTCATCAATGCGCTAAATCGCAGCCTACCGACCGTGTCATTTGAATTGTCCAAAGATACTGGCGTTGGAATCGGCGCGTCATCCGACCGGCGAACAGCGGATTTATCCGTGCGCGGAAATATTAGCAGAGGCCGTGCAACGGAGCTGTGGGGCCGATTTGCAGGCGACGCCAATTGGCACCTGGTGAAGACGTTCTCACCCACTATCACTGATCAATCGTTTACGATTCTCCACGACGACCTTATCGCAGCAATCGATGAGTTGCCTGGTGACGGACTAGTCACGCTGCAGCTTCAACCTCGCTTTGGTGCGGGGAACGCTGAAGTAGGAAATGAAGCGGATCTGCCGATAACGCTCGATCGAACTCCGCCTCAGTCCAACTTCGAACAGCAACCGAATTTTCTTGGCGCGATTTCAATGCCGCTGCCAACGATGATTGAAATCCCGTTGAACGAGCGTGTCAGTCCCTTCACCCTTGTAGCGTCGAAAGTCAAGCTGATCGATTCGACCTTTAGTAGCTCGTCAGACGCTCAAGTATTGACGGCTCGTGGCATTTCGCTGTCGAGCGATGGACGCTTTCTATTAGTCGAGCCGCCGACGAATTCGCAATCGATCAGTTATGTCGTCTCCGTGGAGGCAGGTGCTTTCGAAGATCTTGCTGGGAATTTGAACATTGCTTTCGAAGCGCTCGCACACCACTTCAACGACGCTTCTCAAACGCCACTGACGTTCGGGCAGAAGATCGATTTCTTCCCGTCGCAGCCGACAGTGAAGGAGTACACTTTCGATCTCGCCAGTCCCGATCTGTTTATTTTGGCTGGACTAAGCTCGACGAATGAAATGCAGTTGGATTTGTTTTCGCCGAGCGGCCAGATTGTTCGAAACTGGACAACTGGAAAACTAGGCGGTTCGCTTCAGTTGGGGGCCACGAATAGGGCCATGTTGACTGAAGTGGGCGAATACACGTTGCGCGTCGCCGCCCCTGTTGCATCTACGATAAGTTTTAAAGCGCTACTGTCAAAACAACTCAGTAGTGTTCCTCCAAGTTCACCGTTGCAAGGGACGTTTACTTGGGCAGAGTCGCAGGCGTTTTCACTGGAAGTTACGAATCAAGATCGAATCTACTTTAAGAACAATCTCAATCCGCTCACTCCCTTTCGCGTCACGTTGTTGAATCAGTACGGACAAGAGGCAACGTCAGAGAGCTTTGAGGGAGGGGACAATGTGTTCACTGTGCCCAGCGGGGGACGCTATGTCGCATTGATTGAATCCTTTACGGCGACTCGCCCCATTTCGTTTGATTATAAAGTTCACTTGAGTCAGACGGCTAAACAGCCGCTGACTCTTGGCCAGTTTCTGCAGAATACGCTTGTCACTCCCGGACAACAAGTTTTTTATATCTTTGCAGCACAATCAGCCCATACCTATACCCTAGAAATTGAATCGGAGTTCGGTGACGTAACCTTGGGCGCACCTGGCATTTTGGAGGTCAACAAACAGGGGGCTTTCGCCGTTGAAGAGACTGGTGATGGCTACGTCCTGCTTGCGTTCAATCGCGCCGATATCCCTTCCACGTCGTCACGATTTCGATTGGTCGAATCCCTATCAACGGTCACGCCTCCGTCGGTCGCAACCGTTCATACTCAGCCGCTCACGCAAGGCGTTACTCAACGAACGATCCAGCTGGAGCTGGAAAGCTATGAATTCACTTTTACGGGAACGACAGGCGAGCTTTTTGCGTTCAAAGAAAACAAACCAACCGGTGATGCTTCGTACGAGCTGCTCGCACCTACTGGATCGACTGTGCAATCTGTTGAGCAAACCGATGGGCTTCGTGTTTATCGAATTCCATACGGCGGACAGTACCGACTGCGAGCATTTGGCGATGTAAGCACCGAATTGACTTTTCAGTGGCAACAGCTTTCGGCAGCAACAGTGCTAACAGCCAATGCGGTAGTGCAGGGAAATATCTCGCTACCATCATTTGCTGCTTATCGATTTGTTGCCAATAGTGCTCGGTTCTTTGTCTATCCGACGTTTGTGGCGGATAGCTTGGCTTGGAAACTACTGGATGAGAACGGTCGCGTTGTTGGTGAGTCTGTATTCAACCAAGACTTTGCTGCTGACGTGGTCTCCGGTCGCGCTTACACCTTGGTGGTTGAGAAGCAAGGAGCTACTGCATCCGAAGAGTTTAGCTTCCGCAGACGCAATCCCGTGAACAGCACACGAAACGGTGTTGTTGGGACGGCGACAACGGGCAACTTGCTGGCGCGAGGCGATCGAGTTGTCATTGAACTGTCCCTGGCGGCAGGCCAGCTGGTCGATCTCACTTCGAATCTTGATCCAGCCTTGGCACGAGTACGCTGGTTGGACTATTCAATTAACGATTCAGGTAACCCACGTGATATCGATCCCGACGTACCGACACTTGTCGGTAGTACTCGCAAGTACCGCGTTGAAGTTCAAAATATGTCTGATGCCGCCGTCAACTATTCAGTAAAATTTGATGCCGTTCAGAAGCCTCTTACACCTCCAGGCACGCTTGTCGGCTTTGACCAAATTCACAGCGGCAACATTGACGGTACTCTGCAAACGTTCACGTTCAATGCTACCGCAGGCTCTTACTATATGTTCGATTGGCTGTTGGAAGACAATCCATACATCCAGATTGATATCACAGATCCCTCAGGAAATATCGTCTATTCCAATTCTGCTTCCGATACTTCGCTGGCGATAGTTGAGTCTGACGGAGTTCTCAGCGTGCGAGTTGAAAATTTTGCAGCGACTACGCAGCCGTTTTCGTTCCGCTTGCTCAGCCCTTCGACAGGGGAAGTAATCACGTTGGGAACCAAGAAGTCTGCATTGGTCATTCCGTTCGGCTCGACGTTTTTCCGAGTTCCACTTGGAAATACGACGGAAGTCTTCTTGCAATCAAAACTTGATCCTAATAACTCGACCTCGCTATATCGGCTTGGCTCAACGGATCCGTTCGGCGCACCGTTCGAAGGACCATTCATTAATGGTCAATTCTTAGTTGGCGACGCTATTGTATGGGCCAATAACCTGACGGCTGAGAATTACTTGACGGAATTTACGGCTACAAATGTTGCTACATTGACGGAAGTTCCGTTGAATTCCCCAGTTAGCTTGCAAACAACTCCAGAGGTTACTTACTTACTTCCATTTAAAACCACGGTTGCCAACACAGTAATTGGTGCAGCGGGCATCGCAGTGGTTGATCAAGCGGGTGAGTTTTTAGATCCAATCCTGGGCGGCACCGCGTTTCAGCTAAAGCAGGCGGGTGACTATCGAGCGGTATTTGTCGCATCGAACTCGATCACACTGATTGAACTTCACACACAGGTCGAGTCCAACGCGGCTGCAACTTTGGCCAGTCCGATGAGCGGTACGATTGTAAAAGTGGGTGATGTAAAGCGTTATTCGATTGCGCTAACAAGCGGTGCGTCGATCTTGCTGACTTTAGAATTGTCTGCTAACGGATTTGCCCAATGGATAGCTCCAAACGGAGAGGTCATTTCGCCAATTGTTGGCGGGTCGATCGTACTACCGGTCTATTCAACCGGCACCTACCAACTCGAGATCTACAGCGCAGCCGATGCAACCAATTTCCTGTTCGAGTTGAATGACCTCAGTCAGTCGATTGTTGTTACGCCTGGACCTCGCACGGGCAACACCGGCACGGGCTTGGTCGAAGTCAATCAACTGGTGGCATCGCCCAACCAATTAATGGAGCTTCAGAATTCATCCGCTGAGCAGGTATTGTTGACAGCCATCGATCGACTAGGAATACCACTCCCGCAGGTTAGTTTTGCCAACCGACTGTTTAGCCAAGTTCCGGCGGATGGAATTGTTTACATTTTGGTCCAGCCTCTGCCCGGTAAGTCCGGCGTCGATTTCGCCTACGTCGTTGACCTTGTGTCCACCACGACCCAAGCTGCGACGCTAGGACAAGTGATTACTGGGACGCTCAACTCGCGTTTAGAAGGAAAGTCCTACACGTTTACTGTGACTCAACCGACTTGGTTGCGAGTCGGTAATTCATCGAGCAATTCGGCGCTATTGGTATTGAAGATGGCTGACGGATCGCTGAGAAGCAGTCCGGAAGGCTTTTTTGGGCTTCTGCTGGCTGGAAATTACGAAGTCGGCATCTATAACGATGCGCGGTCAGTCAACAATTTTAACTTGACCATCGATCTGCTCAGTCAAACGCCAGCCGTTCTACTCAATCAAACGACGACTATCAATAAAGCCGGCCGTTATCGAGTTGATATTGCTTCAAAAGGTCGCTTTGAATTGCAACTTCAGAATAGCAGTAATGCACCGCTTGAAGTGAGCGACTTGACGATCACGAATCTCAATGGCAGTGAAGTCGGTTTTGACCCACGCGGCACTTTGGGTGCTGGCAGTTATTGGGTCACGTTTAATCAAGCAAGTGGTTTGCCAGCGGGCGACTACAAATTGAAAATCGCATCGATAGCGACAACGGAATCTACGCTAGCCGTAAACGTGCTTGGAGAGTACCCGCTTGATGTCAATGGTTTGCAAGAGCGGCTTGTCACCATCGCATTGACGCCAGGCATGCGATTAGTGGTCGACGAGCTGGAACTGGGAAGCGGCGGTGTTGTGGAAGTTCGTTTCAATAACGGCCAAACTGATGAATGGTCTTCGATCGACCAGTTATCTGCCATTTTTGCTAGTGCGACGGGCGACGAAACTCTTCAGTTCCGAATTCGCGGCACTGGCTTGGTTCGTCTGCACGTCGTCGACCTCAACGGAGCTCCACCACTGACCTTAGGATCTGCAATCAGCATCGACCTTAGTGCCAGGCGACGCGCTCAAGCGTGGTTGATCAATGGCAATGTTGGCGACATCGTGGATTTCATCAGCGACTCGACTACCGAGAAGCCTGTTCAGTGGATGATCATCGACGAGGCAGGGCAAATAGTCGCAAAATCGATTCGAGAGTCGATCAATTTCGCTGTCGTCAATAAACAACGTCTGGCGCTAGTTGTGGTAGCAACGGAGCCGTTAAGCAATACGGTCAATGTTCCCTTTCGTACAGTTGTCTCCTAGATTAAAGGGAGATGAGCTGAGCCTGAGGACATTGTCGGCGTCTTGCCCCAGCCAATTCTTAAGAGTTTGATCTCAAGCAAGTACTCTTCGCCAGCTACGTCGGGCATCAAGGGAGGAGTCAAGAAAGGCCTCAATGCCTTCACGTTCGATCTAAAAGACTAGTGGTTTGATGCGCTAAATACTTCTGGGAACTCAGAGCTTCACTGGAAATCGCCGGCCAGCATTTTCGATCCCTGGCTTCGTGCCGACATTACTTTACATGTAAATTACTCCATTTTTCGTGTTGGGATACCCACTGTTATCGCTGGTGGCTGGGTTATTGAGGCAGCGTCACGGGGATGCCGTCGTTGCGGCCCGCCATGGCGCGATACACGAACATATCTACATCGGTTGCGATTGTGTGGGTTGAACCATCCATCAATAAAAATAAGCAGCCGCCTGTGTGCGGGCTCCAGAATCCGCCGGGACTGCCCGTCGGAGCATTGGGGCCGCCTGAGCGGACATGCACGGCCGCCATCGTGATCGCAGGACGCGCTGTAGCCCCGACTACTTGCCCGCGGCTCTGCGCGATTCGTGGAGAGAACACGGTCTGAGCACCCGGAATGACACCAGCCCAACCATTGGGCGCGAACATGCTCGCTCGCTCACCGATTCCAATTGTGTTGGACGTTCCATCGATAATGTCACGATGTCGGACAGCAACGTTGCGGTGGAACATTCCATTAAACGGTTGCTCTTCATACATGGCGGTATATCGAGGCGCATTGGCTGGGTCGCCTCCACCAACAACGCTAATATAACTCAGGTGCGCGAGATCGCTGACACCGATCGAATTGGGCCAGACATTCACCGGTTCGTTCCAAGCGTCTGATGGACACCGGTATGAGGAGACCTTGGTGCTACGAGCCGCCTGATTGGCTGGGGCGGTAATGGGAATAGTGAAGTTAATTGTCGCGTGCAGAGTCGCCTGCTCGAGTTGCGGCAGAATCATCGCAAACAGGCTCCAGCCCGGCCCCGCCTCCGGGACCGGATCGTTACTGCCTCCCGGCCAAGCCCCCGTGGTTCGCGATATAAACCCCGGTGGAAACGTTCGATGAGCCGACTCGTAGTTATGCAGTGCTAAACCCATCTGCTTGAGGTTGTTGCTGCATTGCATTCGCCTGGCCGACTCCCGGGCTGACTGCACGGCTGGCAGAATCAGACCTACTAGAATGCCAATGATTGCAATAACCACCAGCAGTTCGACAAGCGTAAAACCGCTGCGGGCGAAACTGCATGCTTTCGTAGCGAGGACGACAACGCGAAGGCGTTTAACTTTCATCTTGCATGGCCTTTCAGCCGTATGACGGGACCACTGGACTTCGACGGAAGTACGTTGCAGGCCATTGCCTCAATACCACATTTCCGCCTGTGAGCTCAACGGGACGCTATTGTTATTGAGACTCAATCTCAATGCAATGCGGCCTGTCTTAAACACCGGCTATTTTGTGTAAAATAGGTCAAAATTGAGCTAACGGGCCAGAAGGGAGCGCCGCCAGCGGCATTCATCGATAAATAATAGAAGGCCATTCAGATGATGGGGCTGCCATTGGTCGGAGTTTTCAAAGTCCGCAGGCACAGGTCCGCAATGAACGCTCTGAATTTCGAAAAAGTGCTCGGGCTATTTTACTCAGTAGTTGCTACAAGCCACTGTCCGTTGCCCAGTAACTACTTCGAAAGTGCCTAGATATGAAAAAGTTTTGTCCGCTTCTGATCGCAATCACTCTGCTGTTCCTTCCTGCCTGCGAGCAGCAGTCCAATGTCAACCATGAAAACGGCATTAAGGATGCTCTCGACGCACGCCCAAACGAAAAGTTGCGTGACGCCGCCGAGGACGCTGGTGACGCCGCCAAAAAGGTCGGTAAAGACATCAAAGACGCGGTCAACGGAAATTGATCGTCTGAACATACAGACTACACTATGCCGATCTCGCCGAGTGTTGGAGTCGTTGTGCAGCAGTCTGTGCATACGGATCGATAATGTTCTCTCCAATACCAACGCGAACCTAGCCTTTGACACCTGATTTATCGACGTTGATTGCGTTCGCTTTGGCTTTTGTGTGTACTCGGATTCTACTGAACAATCTTGAGTCGTTGATTGACCTCTAGATTGTTTAGGATTTGCTTTAGGGGGTTCCCTGGCCATTGAATCTCGATTCGGTCGACAAGGGTGGATTTGCCCAAGCCGAAATGAAGTGTTGCACCGTAATGGCTCTGATCGCCTCGGCCATTAACTTTCTCGGCAAACTGTAGCGAGTTGCCCGAATGCAGCCATACCTTAGTTCCGATAGCATCGCGGTTGACGCTCGTTCCGACCAATTCGATCATCAGCCAGTTGTTATGGCGATCCGTTGTATTCTTCAGCGCTTGTGCAAAACTGTCACTGTTCAAGATGACGACGTCTATTCGACCATCAAGATCGAAGTCATCAAAAATGCCGCCTCGACTACTTCTTGCTTGCAACAGCGCAGAGCCGGCGGTATTGGAAACGCTTCGAAAGGTTCTGTTTGAGACGTTTTCCATTATGGAATTGCGAACGCCGAAGTCCGTTCGAGACTCAATCTCTTTAGCGTTCTCCAACAAGTGGCCATTACAAATGAATGCATCTTTGTCTCCGTCGCAATCGAAGTCGACCAAACCTACGCCCCAATTCACGTGTGGGAAAACTTCCGTTCCTATCTGCGTTGCTCGCGAACTCTCTTCGAAAATGCCTCCTGGAGGTTGATTGAGGAACAACTCGGGTAATTGATCCGAATAGTTCGTCACAAACAGATCCACAAGCCCATCGGCGTTGATGTCTGCAACGTCTACTCCCATGGATCCATTTGCGACTCCGCGTGAGTCTACAGCAACACCGGTAAGAATTCCCTCTTCCGTAAATTTACCTGTTCCATCATTCACATAGTGCAAGTTTGCTGTTCCATCGCAGGCAACAAAAATGTCGATGTCACCATCCACATCAAAGTCCGCCGCAACGACACCCATACTTGGTCCGGCAACCGAATCGATTCCAGAATCATGACTAATGTTACGATAGGTCCCGTCACCGTTGTTCAGAAAGAGCGTATCCGCCAAGGCAGGAAAGTCGCGTGGACCGGGCGAGTAGGGAAAGGCAGCGGGAGCAAGGATATGGTGACGAGCAAAGTCGAAGCTGACATAGTTTCCGACAAAAATCTCCAAGTCGCCGTCAGCGTCGATATCCAAAAAGGTTGCGCCAGCACTGAACTTGTTGCCATCGGCTACACCGGCTACTGGGGTAATGTCTGAAAACGTCCCGTCGCCATTGTTGTGAAGCATGCGGTTTGGGCCAAAGTTGGTGATGTATAGATCTTGAAATCCATCGTTGTCATAGTCTCCAGCAGTAACGCCGAGACTGTATGACAATTCGGTTAAGCCAGATGCAACCGTAAAGTCAACAAATTTTTGGCCATCGCAGTTGCGAAAAAAATGATTGCTCAGCTCTAAGGACGGCGTAAGCTCTGGCAAGATTGCACCGTTGAGGAAGTAAATATCCAGCAAGCCGTCCCCATCGGCGTCAAAGCTCGCCAGTCCGACGCCCATGTGTTCGGGCAGAAAGCGTTTTCCCGTACCACCATCCTGATGTCTAAAAATCAACCCAGAAGAATCGGTCGTATCAACGAACGCTATGGCGCCTTCTTCAGAAGTTAATTGTCCGAGGACTTGCAACATTGTGTGCATGCCGACAGTCAACATAACGGCAGCCAGCAAAATCCAGCGGGCAAATCTCATGGCTGGGTAATTCGCCTGGCATTGTGATCCGCCGCGGTTTGTTTCGACTGAACCTCTGCCTTGTACACTTCTGCTTTTAGCTGTTTCAATTCAAGCGAGGGATCAGAGGCAATTACCGTGTCGAGCGATTGGTGTGCGAGCTCAAATTTTCCTGTGGCAAGATACAGTTTAGCGAGTGCGATATGGGCCAATGCCGAATGGTCCTGGTCTACTGCGACTGCTTTTTTAAGGGCCGCTTCGGACGCCTGGGTATCATTCAACTTAAAGGCAACCGATGCTAAATTCATCAGATGTACTGCGTTGCTTGGTTCCAACTCAACCATTCGCTTCATCACTTGATACACATCTGCATACTTCTGCTGTTTAAGCAACACTTCCGATAGGCCGACCCAACCGCTTACGATTTTTGGATCTTGTTGGATTGCGCGAAAGAAGTATTTTTCGGCTAGATCAAAACGCATGTTTTCGTAAAACGCATTCCCGCAACCCTCAAAGATTCGATATGCCGATTGACGCAGGGCTGCATCGTAAGCTCGCTGAAATGCTGAATCGCTTGACGTCGGCTTGCTACTTGTTTTAATCAGCAGTTGCTGTAATTTTGTTCGTAGCGTACTGGCTTCTTCGCGTTTTTCTTGGCGCATCAAAACTACGACCAGTGATGACAGCAGTTGTTGAGTTTCTCCGCGAATGGCTATCGCACGCTTGAGGCTTCCCTCGGCCTCGGGCAACAAGTTTGATTGCGATTGCAGGCGACCCAACCCGGCCAACAAATCTGCATCGTTGGGGAACGCCTGCGTACCGGCAGTAAACGTCTCCAGGGCTTGATCCAGTATTCCTCGGTTCTCAAAGGCTTCACCAAGTTTAAGATACACTTCGGGCGCTGACCCACCCAAGGCAAAAACTTTTTTTAACACTTCAATCGCATCTTCAAACCGCCCTTTGGATGTCAGCAAATCAGCCATTCCAAGATACGGGCCAAAATGCTTAGGTTGAAGAGCTAAACACTTATTCCAGTACTCCTCGGCTTTCTCTGACTGCAGAAGTTCAAATTCGACTTGAGCAGCGATATGCCAGCTGCCAGCATCTGCAGGGAACAACTCGGTTAGTTCCGCGGCGGCGGCGCGAAGTTCATCCTGAAGCTGTCGAGTAGGAACTTCATTAGCGACATCAGGCAAAGTAAGTTTTGCGACGGGGGCGGGCAGCGCGACTGCGTTATCACTAACGCTCGTCACGGACAGATCGTTAAGGCTCACTGCGCTTTCTGCTTCGACTTCCGGCAGAGGTGTAAGGAGTATGGTTACAAGGATGATTGCCGCTGAGCACCCGAGGCCAACTAAAAGTAACTTCAAAAGTCGGCTCATAGCTCTTACACTACGCAAATCCATCAGGGCTTTGTCGCAATCATCTTCAAGCTGGAAGCAAATTCGATAAAGCACTTGCCTTTAATACTTATCTTACTCTAGGTTGAAATCGACGGTTTGGGAGCCTGTCGAGTCGACGTAAAAGCGCTGAGCATCCCTTCGCGCTGCGAATTCAGTTGCCGACGATCCTCGATCGGAATCAACCATAAAGCATCCGCCAATTCCATCGATGCTCGAGAACCGGCAACGCTACCAGCAAAGGCTGCCTTGCAATATCAATCCGGTTGTTTAATCCATTCGCACTAAAGTGCAATTACTTGGTAATCACGGCGAAATCCTGTTGCTTCGACCGATCTGCTACCGTAACCTCCAGTTCGAAGCCGCTGGAATCCACACTCTGATATTTTTTGGGAACGAAACTCTTGACGGGTTTCCCGTCCATGTTCGGTGCGGTTTCCCAGCATTCGATATAGGCCTTGTACTTACCAGGCATCAGACCGTCATTGGCTGCGAAGGTCGTGGCCTTGTATGCACCATCGGCCGTAAAGTCACCTGTGGCTGGACGAAGTGGGAAATCCTTAGCGGCCTCCTGAGGCAGGAAGTAGACAACGCCAGGTCCGGGAGGCGCTTTTCCATCGAAGGTGACTTTGCCGCTTACTTTGACTGTCTTGGGCATATCACTACCGCAACCAGCTATCAGCCCGAGTAACAAGATAGGTGTGAAAACAACAATAGATTTCATCAGCATTTTTTTCCTATGTGAACCAGAGGTCTGGATAACTAATCAACCGGTGCTGCAACTTCGCCGCCTGCTCGAGTTCCCATATTGTTGTAGATTTTATAGTCGATGGACGCTGAAAGAAATTGAATGCTACCGTCGCCCCTAGCGAATTGAGCACCGCCCGTATGCATGCTCTTGAATCCACAAACTCGAAACCAATTGCTGCCAGCACCAAAGAATCTTATCGCGCCGGGCGCACCGGCAACGTCTGATTCCATTGTGTTCAAAGGTATGGAAGTTCCAGAGAGTGGGAAATTCAGTGCGAACAGTCCAAGGAAATCACAGTGGCCCGGTAAAGTTTCGCCAAGCATAATTGTATTGGACAAACCGTCAGTTACGTGGGCAAGCCGGATGGCCTTAATACTTCTGCCAAACATGCCTACCGAATTTCCTGTCGGGTAGCCATTTCCAGCGCCTGTACCGAAGTTATTTCCTTGACAACAGTAATTACTATCCGAAGGGGTCGCACCGGCCGGGCAGAAGGGACAGCTGTCCATTTGAGTAGGGCCAATGCTGCCTGCATACCATAATCCGTGACCTGGGTTCACATTGTGAGCGGCGAAACGATTACTGAAAATCGGTGTGCTACCCGATGGATCTGACGGGCAAATCCAAGTTGGCAGGACGGTTGTCGCCGCTTTCTGATTGATCACTGTATTGCGCAGATTTCCACTCGCATCCATCGAATTGTAAAGAGTATTGAGCTCCATAAAAGGAAAGGTCATCACGGCCCAGTTGTAACCGTTGTTCGTGCAGCAGTTGGGCGTCCCATGAGGCAACGTCTTATGAGTTGACTCATAGTTATGTAGTGCCAATCCAATTTGCTTTAGGTTATTACTGCACTGCATTCGCCGCGCAGCCTCACGAGCCGCCTGAACCGCTGGAAGCAAGAGCCCTACCAAAATACCAATTATTGCAATCACAACTAGCAATTCTACGAGTGTGAAAGCACGAGAGTGAGAGAAACGTTTCATGACGAGCCTCATTAATGGGGAAGGAGCACACCAACGGCGCGAACTTGGTGGACTTGAGTTGTGGGATATGCAACATAGCGAATTGCAATTCGACTGTCAAATTATTGAATCATTCGTATATGGGAATCGAGAGTGCCACTCCGCTATGATCTCGAAGCCAAGCCGCGACAGTTTCTGAAAGAAGGGACTTAGATGACGTAACTAAAACGTCTATCGTATTTCGAAGAGTCGCACCGTTGTCCTAATATTAGCATTAGTAGTATGTGGACCTCGCAGTGCTACAATGCAATGCATTAGTGCTCCGCTCGATCACGAACCGTCCACCACAACCCTCTCAATGCGTTGGATAACTCCATGAAACAGACAAACGCCTTGCTCGTTCGGGTCGCTACCAGCTTTCTGTCAGTAGCTTTATGCCTGATTACCCAGAGTGCCCGCGCCGCTGACGGGCTACCGAACATATTGATCTTTCTTGCCGATGATCTCGGCTATGGCGATCTTGGTTGTTACGGCCATCCGATCATTCAGACGCCTAACCTCGACGCGTTCGCCAGGCAGGGGACGCGGTTCACCCAGTGTTATGCAGCCTGTGCGGTCTGTAGTCCGTCGCGGTCGGCGATCCTCACCGGGCGGACGCCGTATCGTAACGGGGTCTTCAACTGGATTCCCGAAGGTCGTGAGATTCATCTGCGGACTAGCGAGATTGCGCTGCCGAAGTTGCTCAAGGAGCGAGGCTATGAAACATGTCATGTCGGCAAGTGGCATCTTAACGGACACTTCAACAAGCCGACACAACCGCAGCCAAACGATCACGGCTACGACTGGTGGATGGCGACGCAGAACAATGCGGCTCCTAGCCACGAAAATCCCAGCAACTTCGTCCGCAACGGCAAGCCGGTCGGAAAACTCGAAGGCTATTCCGCGCCGTTGATCGTAGAGGAAGCAACCACCTGGCTGAAGCAGCATCACGACAAGTCTAAGCCGTTTTTGTTGTCGGTGTGGTCTCACGAGCCGCATTACCCGATCAAGTCTTCGCCGGAGTTCAAAGCCAAATACCCTGACCTGACCGACGACGTGCAGCGTGAACATCACGCTAACGTCACACAGCTCGATGATGCGTTTGGGAAACTGATGCGGACACTCGACGAGCTGAAACTCGCCGACAACACAGTAGTTTTCTTCACCTCCGATAACGGCCCCGAAGGAGACGGAATCAAGACACCCGGCCGTGGCTCGACAGGCGGCTTGCGGGGACGCAAGCGAGCCGTTTATGAAGGAGGCATCCGCGTGCCCGGCATCGTGCGCTGGCCGGGCAAGACTCAACCCGGAACCACCAGCGATGTGCCGGTGATCGGTACGGACATTTTCGTGACGGCGATCGGAATCGCCGGAGCCAAATTGCCTACAGACCGGATACTGGACGGCGGCAATTTACTGACCGCAATCGAAGGTCGAGCGGTCGAACGCGCTCGCCCGCTCTACTGGCGCTGCGTTATCGCACCGGGTCCGATGAAGACGGCCATGCGAATTGCTGACTGGAAGATTCTCGCCGACGAACCGCTCACGCAATTTGAGCTGTACGACCTCAAGAACGATCCGCAAGAGAAAGCCGAACTCAGCGCATCCCAACCCGCCAAGTTGTTGGAAATGAAAGCCGCGCTGGTCAAACTTAACACGGAGATCGAAGCCGAAGGACCGGACTGGTGGAAGTCCAACGTTCAAAGAGAAAACAAGGCAGGCGTTCAAGGAGAGAAGAAGGCAAACAAGAAGAAAGAGAAACAGGCTAAGTAACGATTGCATTCACCGTATAGAAACATACGAAGCTCCGCGATTGGGCGTCAGTCCCGGTCGAAACATCTCGCATTTATGACGAATTGAGTCATTTCGCATGACTTATCCACTGGTTTTTCGAGTTCGGTAAGCTGATAAAGGCCCGCGTGGTTGTACATTTCAAATGGCAACACTAGCGGATCGAGCTTTATGTGACATTGTTAACGACCCGCAATACACTCCAGAGCATTGATTCCCCCCTTGGAGTTGATATGCGTTGCAAAGCGTGGCGGTTGATGAAGTTGATTGTTGTTCTTTGGAATTGATTCAGAAAAGCTCACTAATGGTCTTAGTCTCTTCGGTCAATTTGAGGATCTCAGTAGGCAAGCCTTGTACGAGACGTAGACTACCCACATCAAAGAGGTAGTTTAATATTGTGCCACGTAATTGTTCGATGCGTATCGGTTCGGAA
>JANODD010000166.1:0-31650 GCA_031412515.1 Planctomycetia bacterium
ACATGAATGCAGGATGTGACAGAAATATGTGCGGTCGAACACAAATTGCCTTACAGCGGCCGTGAATATTCTTACCATCTATATTTCTGCCATTGTGAGTGAATTCCGCTCTCGGTCCTGGTCCAAACTAAAATGGCTCTGCGGTCTTCCAACCTCTGCGGTTCAAAATCGATTGTGGTGAAAGAATGTAAGTGCGCGCGTACAAAACCTTAATGCCAGCCCATGAACATTTGAGGACAAATGTTCTACACTACCAGGCTTGTGTTCGTGATCGCGTGCCGCAGACATTGACTTTGATGCCTAGTGATGAAGCCATGTGGGCTTTGGCGAGCATGCATTCGTCGGCAGATTTGGCGTCGTTGGCATAAGCAACCTGAACGTGATTGGCTTGATGTTTGGCCATCAACTGATCGCGACTAACGCCATACGTTACCGCGTGCATGATGGGCCACTGAGGCGTCGTTGCGTCAAGCCGACGCTTGGTTTCAGCGTCAGGCAAAGTCACAACTCCACCACGACCGATGTCCATGTGCAATGCGTTCTCGGCCACGTAAATGCGGCTCCAGATGATCTCGCCAGGCTTTGAAACGCCGTGCATGGTGCTGCCGCCATTGGGGAAATACATCGCGGGTTGACGATAGCCATGAGTGCCTTTCCAGCCACCGATGAAATGCTCGGGCGGCGCAGCTCCGCTGATCAAAAACACCCAGACATACTCTTCACCGACCGGCGCGCCCCAACGTACATCGTGCAACGTGTTCTCAGGCGGTTGCTCCAACGCCTGATGAACGCGTGCGGTCAACAACCCATCGAGCCCTGCGCATTCGTCGACTTCGTTAAAGTGCGGAAGCAATGTGTCTTTGAATAAAACTCGCTTGCCGTCGCGCGACTTGACGGGCGGGCGATCGAGATTGTTAAGCGTTCCTTCAACCAAATCGCTTGCAGGCAGCAAGTCCTTTAACCCCTGTTGATACTGGATGCCGATCGTGTCGCACCCAAAGTCATCGGCGATCCGAACTGCGGCCACGTAGACTTTACATTGCATGAGGATCTGTTCCTCGGTCAAATCGGTCTCGTGCGTCGAACCGGTATGAAATTTCATGCCACGTTTCTTCAGCCAACTGTAAACCGCGTCGGCTTCGCCCGAAGTCACTTGCTGTGACTCGTAAAACAAGGCTGATTGACTGAGACGCTCTTTGAAAACACCGACGTCGTGAAGCAGTTGATCAGGAATGATCGCGTTGAACATCCCCATACAACCTTCATCGAAAATGCCCATGATGGCTTTTTCAGTGCGAAGCTGTTTTGCAAGAGTATCGCCTAGCTTGGCAATCTTGCCGGGGATTTTTAGTTCGCTGAGCGGTCGGACGTGATCGAGAGCATGAGTCACCTTGCCGGTCTTGAGCCATTCACGCAGTTTTCCAAGAAACGCGTCGTCCGTAAAATCTTCGCTCCAAAGCGTTGAGTAAGCGACGCCTGCTTTAGTCAACGATCCGTTAAGGTTCAGCATACCAACCAAGCCCGGCCACTGACCACTCCAATTCGCCACAGTTAGTATTGGACCGCGATGTGTCGTCAGTCCAGCCAATACGTGATGCGAGTATTGCCAAACGGCTTCGGCAACAATCAGTGGCGCGTTGGGATCGATGCTGCGAAAAACGTCCATGCCTTGTCGCTGGCTGGAAATGAATCCATGTTTCAGTTTGGAATCATACGCATGAGCGCGAACGACGCTATAGCCTTCGTTCTCCAGTGCTGCACCGAGCGCCTTTTCCATCGCCGCTTGTGCGGGCCAACAGACTTGATTGGCTGACAGTCGCAAATCACCGCTTGCGATGAGTTGGATTTGTTTTTTCTTTAGGCGAGTGATGGTCATGCTGAAGTTCTTTCAAGTTGGTTGGGTTTCGTGCGCCACTGGCTTGCATGCCCAATAGCGTTTTAGCTATTGGGCAATGCAAGGCCATTTTACCGGGGTGCCATTTTACCGAGGTGGCCAGTGTACCGAAGTGCCAGTGTACCGAAGTGTTTGGGTTCGGGCGACGTAGGGCGGGCCAATGCCTCGTCGGTTTGGAAAGTGGTTGCCGAAGTAACTAACTTTCCCATCCAACGTACATACATCACAAATCAACTCCGAAAAGTAGATTCGAGTTTTGGCGTGTTTTGCAAATCGTCAGCATTATAACTTCGGCTAACTTCGCGCCGCGTCGATTCATGTTAGGAACACGCTCGTGAAGCACACTCACTCACTTCGATTCACTGGCCTTTCCCAGTTGCATCCGGATTACCGGATGCAATTGGGAATGCCAGTGGCACACAAAGCAAAATGCCAACACATCGCTAGTCACGTTTACGTTGCACGTTAAGGTTGCGATTTTAAATGATCACCGAGCCTGCGATAGTCCGCATACAGGTTGTTGTAAACTTTTCGACTTTCGCGATTTGGTTTGTAAACTGCTGCGGTGCCCGGTTTGGGGACTGACATGGCACGGATGGCTGCTGCCGGCGATGAAAACATTTCAGCCGCAAGAGCACCGAGAATCGCTGCACCTAGAGCCGGACCATGTTTGCTGGGATGAACCAAGATCGATTCGCCAAGCACATCTGCGTAAACTTGTACAACCAGCGGATTGTGATGGGGCAAGCCGCCGGTGGCTATGAATTTCTTAACGGGTACGCCTCCATCTCGCAGCAATTCCACAATCCATCTCACTCCTAATGCTGAGGCTTCCAACAGTGAGCGGTACAAGTGCGCCGGTCCGTGATGCAAGGCAAGCCCTGTGAAAGCACCGCGGAGTTTTCCATCCATCAGCGGTGTTCGGCATCCGTTGAACCAGTCGACGCACAACACGCCGTCAGATCCCGGAGCGATTCCAGAAGCTTGTACACTTAACTGCTTAAGGTCAGTTGAGCCGGTCATCTTGCGCAACCAATCAAACGCATCCCCCACAGCTGCTTGACCTGTTTCATAGCCATAAAAACCCGGTAAGATTCCGTCTTTAACTACGCCAGCCACGCCTTGTACGTTTCGCTCTTCGGTTGAATTCAGCATGTGACAGGAACTTGTGCCCATCACCATTACGAGTGTTCCAGCGGCCGACGCGCCAGCACCCGGAACTCCGGCATGCGCATCAATGATCGCCGCGCTAACCGGCGTGCCTTCGCGCAAACCGAATCGTTTCGCCATCGCAGCCACCAGTCCACCCGCTACTTTGCCAGGCGGAATCAATTGGCCGGGCATTTTGTCTTTCACAACACTACCAAACTTTGGGTTAACAGCTTTTAAGTAAGCTTCACTGGGATAACCGTCTGTAGCGTTCCACATTCCTTTGTAACCAGCTTGGCATGTCGACCTTGGCAACTCAGCCGCAGAACCTCCGACTAGCTGCCACACGAACCAATCACCCACTTCCAGCCACACATCGGCCGCTTGATAAGCCTTTGGCGCACCCTCAAGCGTCTCGAGCATTTTTGGAAAGAACCATTCCAGTCCAATCGTTCCACCATAACGATTCAAGAACGATTCATTGCGAGCTCGAGCGACTTCGTTGATTCGATCGGTTTGTTTCTGGGCTCCATGGTGCTTCCAAAGCTTTGGCCAAGCCAGCGGTTCGTCTGCAAAGTCGCTTAGCAAACACAGCGGCGTTCCATCGGCTTTCGTTGGCAACATCGTGCAGCTCGTGAAATCGACTCCGATACCAACGATGGCGTTCGCGTCAATCTTCGCAGAGCGTCTGGCGAGCACAGTTGCTTTCGCGGCCGCGTCGATCCAATCGCTCGGATGTTGCAGTGCGTAAGCGGGTGGAAGCTTGCGATCACTGTTGGGCAATCGATCGATGATCTGGCCATGAGCAAACGGAACCACCGCTGATCCAAGTTCATTACCAGTTACATCGACCAGCAATGCACGTACGGACTCGGTACCAAAGTCAAGTCCAAGAACCACTTGTGAAGCGCTAGGCATGATGTGAGTGTCAAAGTTGATTGAGGTTTAAGGGCTCGGCGGCAGAGGAATATGATAGTCTTTTGTGTCAAACGTGAGAACGACGCCCCTGCGGGGCAACTTTGGGCAGATTATTGACGTTGACATGCAGTGAAGTGGAGTGTTCGCTGAAGATGGTTGTGGAACGGGAGAACGAGGCTGATCTGATAAAAAGTTCGTTGCATTACTGATGTCCGAACGTTGTTTCTGTTGCGCCGTTTTACGAAAAGAGGAACTGTGAGCCGTCGGCGCTAGCCGCGGGTCTCGAAGTCGGACGTTGCAAATTGCGAGCGGTCTATCCAATGCTGACGTCTGTTGTTTAGCTTTGCGCTTAATTTGGACTGGCTGTTATGATTGACTACCACTTCGAAACCCGCGGCTAGCGCCGACGGCTCACTAATTCGGCTGCTCGAATCACACCGTCAGCCACAGACCGATGCGCAACAGATTTATTTAACCCGTGTTTCCAATTGACGAACACTTTTTATCAGATCAGCCTCGTTCTCCCGTTCCCTGTGCTGAAATCCGTTACCAAGGAGTAATTCATATGTCGATCATGGGCTCGCCAGATTCTCTCGTAAAGTGTCTGCTGTTCTTTTCCTTCTTCGCCACTTCGCTCATCGCACGCTGCGACGCCAAACTCACTGCAGGCGCTGCCAAGGTTGACATCACGAATCGCGAAGCGGGGCCGGTCAACGATCTGCTGTACGCGAAAGCGATAGTCCTTCAGAGTGCGGGGACAATGTTTGCTATCGTATCCGTTGACGCAGTCGCGATCGGTGAAATTGGGCACATCAAAAATGATTATTTGCCGACCGTTCGTAGCCAATTGAAAACCGATTGCGGAATTCTTCCGACGAATGTACTGATAAACGCGAGCCATTGCCACGGAGTCGTGTGCAATGATGTCGCGGCCCGCACGGTGGAAGCTGTTAAAGCCGCCATGCAAAACATGGTCGAGGTGCGCGTCGGTGTTGGCACAGGTTACGAAGATCGCATCATGGAAAATCGTCGCTTAAAGCTCAAGAGTGGCAAGACCGCGGATGTCCGCCATGCTTACTCATTGCCACCGGATGACGAAGTCGCTGAAGTTGGTCCAGTTGATCCACAAATCGGAATCATGCGACTTGATCGAATAGACGGCCGCACGCTGGCGGTCATCTATAATTTTGCTGTTCATCCGATTCAAGGTGTTCCAAGCGGCGCGAATACGGCTGACATCATCGGCTTTGCATCGAAAGTCATCGAAGACACCTTGAGTGACGGTGCCATCGCTTTATTCTTGCAGGGATGCGGAGGCGACATCAATCCGCTCTTTTATAAGGACGTGGAGCATCCCCGCAGCGCCGAACCGCTCGGCAATCAACTGGGACTTAGTACTTTGCAAGCGGTTCGAAAGATCGATTGCCGTGAAGACGATCGGCTTCAACTGCTCAGTCAAGAAATGGAGTTGCCGCGCGGTGATCCTACTGAGCGCATTTTTTCGATGGAAACCGAGCAGAAGCGGTTGCTTGCATCCCTAAAAGGCACAACCCTCAACCTCAAGACATTCCTTCCGCTTGCCGTTAAGTATAGCTTGACGGAAGAATTCCCAGCTTACTACTCGCACCGCTACCTTCACGACGACAAACTGGGGCGAAGTGATTTCCGGACGCTCGACGCAAACAATCGCCGTGACATCAAAGCTTACATCGAGAACATTCATACGATGGAAGAATTAACACGCGTGCAGACCAACCTGGATTTGCTCCGCATGCATCAAGCCCAGTATGCGGCAGCAGGAAAGCGTACAATAAGTGTTGAAATGGCTGCGCTTCGAGTTGGCGATTTCGTTTTAACTACCTTTCCTGGCGAGTTAACTGTGCAGATCGGCTTGAATATTAAGAAAGCGTCCGCGCACAAAAACACATTTGTCGCGGGATATACCAACGGTTACATCTACTACGCACCGACGACTGAGCAATTGCTGAATCCAGGTGGGGCTCAAGAAGATTGCGATTGTATTTTGGCGCCGGAGTGGCAAGGGAAGTATGAATGCGAAGTAGTTAAACTGCTGGGACAACTAAAGTGATCAGATCAAAATACATTGTGAACTTCTCTTTAGTGACTCGCTCGAAAGCGCGGTCTTATCCTACTCGTACTCAGGCTTTGCGATACTCGTACTCGTACTCGGTGGCTTCCCTGATTTCTGAGACCAACCATTCGACGCCGCCCTTACCAAGGTCTCATCCGGAAGGTGCGACCCACTTCAAAAACAACACTGCGCGGGCAATCGAGTACAACTTGAATTCAAGGAACAACTTTAGTCTATGGAAATCAACCAAATTCAACGCGCCATGAAGATCGTCCGCACCTGCTTGGCATGGTTTGTTTTCGCAAGCAGTCTGATGAAACTGAATTGTGTTCCCGCAATGGCTCAGGTGCTTTCAGCAGGACTTACCGCAGAGCAATCACTAGCAAAGATGCAGGTGGCTCAAGGCTTTGAAATTCAACTCGTGGCGTCGGAACCGCTCGTGCGACAACCGGTTGCAATCGAGTTTGATGATCGCGGTCGGTTGTGGGTCATTCAGTATCTTCAGTATCCCAATCCGAGTGGGCTAGCTCGGGTTACGGTGGATCGTTTTTCAAGAACGAAGTACGACCGAGTCCCGGAACCGCCGCCGCGTGGCCCGCGAGGCGCGGATCGAATCACGATACTCGAAGATACCAACGGCGATGGTCAAATGGATCAGGGCCATGATTTTATTGATGGACTGAATCTAGCAACCGGGATCGCGTTTGGTCACGGCGGAGTCTTTGTACTCAACGTTCCGTATTTGCTGTTTTATCCTGATCGCAATCGAGATGACATTCCTGACGCGGATCCCGAGGTACTTCTGACAGGTTTCGGCATGGAGGATGCGCACAGTGTTGCGAATTCGCTGACGTTTGGACCAGATGGTTGGCTGTATGGTTGCCAGGGAAGTACTGTTACCGCCAACATTCGCGGCATCGAATTCCAGCAAGGTGTTTGGCGATACCATCCAATCACTCGAGAATTCGAACTTTTTTGCGAGGGTGGTGGCAATGCGTGGGGAATGGATTTTGATCGAACCGGGAGACTCTTTTATAGTACGAACTATGGTGGATACACGATGGTCCATGGCGTCCAGGGCGGGTACTTTGTCAAGTCGTTTGGCAAGCATGGAGCTTTACATAATCCACATGCTTACGGATTCTTCGAGCACGTGCCACATAAGAACTTTCGCGGTGGGCATGTAACGGTTGGTGGAATCATCTACCAAGGGGACACTTTCCCGGATGCGTTTCGAAATAAGTACATTGCCGGTGATCTGCTTGGGCACAGCGTCTACTGGCACTCCGTGGAACCTCGCGGCTCTACGGTTCAAACGGTGCATGAAGGGGAATTGTTAGTCTCGAACGATTCGTGGTTCGCACCGACAGATGTAACGATGGGACCGGACGGTGCAATCTATGTAACGGATTGGAACGATGCGAGAACTGCCCATCCTGATCCTGACGCCGACTGGGATCGTTCGAATGGCCGTATCTTTCGAATTGCTGTGAAGGGAACCAAGCCGGCTGCACGCATCGATTTTGCAAAACTTCGCATCGACGAGCTTGTCGAGTTGCATCGACATCCGAGTCAGTGGTTCATTCGTCACGCGAGGCAAGAGTTGGCTCGACGTTTCAGCAAAGCTGAACTATCTACTTCTGACATTGAGGTTCAAAACCTACGCAAATCTTTTTTAGTGACTGCATTGAAGGCAACGGATGAAATCACTGCGATTGAAGCACTCTGGTCGCTTAACGCGGTCGGCGGCTTTGACCCGCTACATGGAAAAGAGTTACTCGATAGTCCGCATGCGGCTGTGCGAATGTGGACAGTGCGTTTGCTGGGCGATGCGAAGTCGCTATCAACAGAACTAGGTCATCGACTGGATGAGTTCGCCGAACTGGAACCGGACGCCAGTGTTCGGCAACAGTTGGCTTGCAGTGCGGCACGGTTTCCCGCTAACCAAGCGCTGCCAATAATCAATGCAAACATCAATCGTGATATCGATTCAGAGGATCCTTACATACCGCTGCTGTGGTGGTGGGCCGTTGAAAAGCACAGTGTTGTTGGGCGGGAAGAAGTGCTGAAACGGTTCGTACGTCCAACACTGTGGAAGTCGCGATTGGGCCGCGATGTGCTGCTGACGCGATTGATTCGCAGGTACGCTGCCGAGCGATCGGCCGAGGGGCTCGATTCCGTTGTTCGGCTCTTAAACGCCGCGCCGGACCAGGCTTCGCGACAAGTGCTTTGGTCGCACGTTTTTTTGGGCTGGCAAGAACAACCTCGCGACACTGCGACCGATACGTGGATTGACGTTGCGAAACGACATGCGTTTTCAACAATGTTGTTAAATGACTGGCGCTTAGCGGCCCGCGATCTAAATCTGATGCAATTAGCAATCTTGCTGCGGCGTCGCGAACCAATTGCAGCCGCCGTCGAAGAAGCCTTCGATATAAACACGGAGGCGGCCCGTCGCGTTCAGTTGCTACGCATGCTGAGTAGGATTAATGATACCGGCTTGGTTGATCCAGCGTTGGCGGTATTAGAGTCGAATCAAGATGAATCAGTTCGCTCAGCTGCCTTGCAAGTTTTGGCTCGTTTCGATGAGCCACGGATTACCAAGCGACTTATCGGGCTGCATCAGTCGTCCGCACCCGAGTCGCTCAAATCTCAGATACGCGATGTGCTGCTGAGTCGTGTTTCGTCCGCGGAGAAGTGGCTTGCCGCGGTCGATCAGCGAGAAATCGAAGCAACGACCACTTCCATTGAGCAGATCCGGCGGGTTGCATTGCTGGATGATAAGCGATTGGATGCTCTTGTTGTAAAACACTGGGGAAAACTTCGGAGCAGCACCCGCGAAGAGAAACTTGCCGAAGCTCGTCGATTAAACAATGACCTGCGTGCAGGCGATGGCAATGCACTTTCAGGACAAGAAGTCTTCAACAAACACTGCGCTGCTTGCCATCAGCTTTTTGGCGAAGGCAAAAAACTCGGTCCCGACTTGACCTCTGCGAATCGCCAAGACCGCGATTTTTTGTTGGTCAGTCTAGTAGACCCCAGCAGCGTGATACGCAAGGAATTTGTGAGCGTCGTCGTTGAAACAACCGGCGGTCGCGTCTTGACGGGACTAGCCATTGACCGCAGCGATGCGTCGATCACGCTCGCCGATATGAAAGGTGATAAGCAGATCATTGCAACTGCTGAGATCGAAAACCTGCAAGATTCGCCAACATCGATCATGCCAGACAATCTTTATTTGCTGCTGAAACCTCAAGAATTGCGAGATCTGTTCGCTTATCTCCAATCAAAGAAATAGAATTAGCACAGTGAATTTAGCGAGGCGAACGTATATAAGGCTAAATGCGCCACGATCTTATTGGTAAAAGATAAGAGGTAAAAGATGGAAAGAGGCAGATGCATTTATCCTTTACCCAAGAACTTTTACCAACCCGTTTGCAAATGTGAGCGTGTCATGCGATTCAGTACTCTACTTTTGATGTGCATTTGTTTTCATCCAACTCTGGCGCAGGAGTTGGCAACGAAGCAATATCAAAACCAACTCAAACCGATCTTGGCCCCCAAGCCACTGTTAGCCGATTACCCCGAGTACTTTGAACCGATTCAGGAGGAGGCCCGTTTCGAGGCACCGCCGATTGTCGATGACGAGGGCGCTGATCTGCATGTGCGAGCTTGGCGATTTTCTTACAATGCGCGGGGCATCATCGAGATGCCGAATCACCTTCGCTCGAAGGAAACCGCTGTCATCATGGTTCATCCGTGGGCCATCGATGACGCTTGGGGTTGGAAGAGTCCGGAACCCAATGGAGTCGCTGATTTTTGTACTCCTAAGAAAAATGCGATTGCGGCTGGTCATACGAAGAAAGTGATCGACCCGTTCCTTAAGAAGTTGCGAAGTAGAGCGGGCTACGTAATGTACAGTCTGCCCGGGCCCGCCGATCCGGTTCGAACGAGTGTCTATCGTTCTTTCAGCAAGACGCCAACTGCAGAAGAACGAGCGGCGGGTGAAGCGGAACTTAGAAAACAGCTTGCCGCTTATGACTACACTGGCCAATCACTTCCAGAAACGTTGTCGCTGAACACTTCGACGCCAGTGATCGATTATTTCCATCAGTTCCCGGGCCTTGATGCTGGAGCGCAATACAACGGCCAAGGGTTTTGGGATTTACCGATACCTGTTAGCACATCGGTCAGCGTGGATCAAGCCGACGTTGTGATCTTCGACAAAGAAGGTTACGGTCCGCTACGCGAGTTTTTGAAGTCTAATGGTGTTCGGCACGTGTTGCTTACGGGCTATGCTACGGACATGTGCTATTGCCGCACGACCGCGGGTTATGAAAATCTCTCAAAGGACTTTAACGTGTTCCTCGTGGCGGACGCATCCCTGGCGACCTTTCCTTCAAATTCGACTCCGAAGTTCGCCGTCAATGCAGCCATCTCCTTTGCGGCGCTGAATCAACTGATTACGCAAGTCTCATGGGTGCAGCTTGAAGGAGATAAAAAGGATGAGTGAAAAATCTCACGGGGACTGTGTAATGTTACGTCGACAGTGGTTGCAGGCTGCATCTGCGTTGGGAATGAGTGGGCTGGCGAGTAACAATTTTGGAATCAATTTGCATGCAGAAGGACCAAAGTTAAACGCCAAAGCGCAGATTGCAATCACGTTGGACTTGGAAATGGCGCGCAATTTTCCTCGTCACGAAGATTTGCATTGGGATTATGAAAAAGGCAACCTCGACGATGCAACGAAGAAGTATGCAGTCGATGCGGGACGTCGTGTCAAGGAACGTGGTGGTTGCATCCATTACTTCTGTGTCGGCCGAGTGCTTGAACAGCCCGATGTGTCGTGGCTTCAGTACCTTGCGAAATCAGGACATCCAATCGGCAACCACACCTACGATCACGTTTACTTGCTGGCCCGAACCAACGATGAACTTCAGTATCGATTCCAGCGCGCCCCATGGTTGCTAGAAGGACGATCGATTGCAGATTCGATTCGAGAGAACATTCGAATTACGACTTTGGCTCTAAAGCAACGGACAGCTATCGAAAATCGAGGCTTTCGGACCCCGAGAGGTTTTAGTACAGGGCTAAAGGATCGCGAAGACTTGCAAAAAATGTTGATTGATCTTGGTTTCAATTGGGTGAGTAGCCTGTATCCTACCCACGCGAACACTGCGCCAATGACAAAGCCTACGGAGGCAGTTTTCGAAAACATTGTTCAAGCGCAGATTGCTGCACAGCCTTTCCGATACCCCACCGGTCTAATTGAAATTCCAATGAGTCCTATTAGCGACATTGGGGCTTTTCGAAACGGGCAGTGGCAATTGGATTGGTTTCTCGAAGCTGTCCGGCGGGCGGTTACGTGGACGATTGAACGCAAAGCGGTCTTTGATTTTCTTGCTCATCCTTCGTGTCTTGGAGTGGTCGATCCAGAATTCAAAACGATCGATTTGATTTGCGACTTGGTCAACGCCGCTGGAGATTCTGCTGACATTGTCGACCTCGATCAAATCGCGAGCACAGTGAAATGAACAACACGTTGCTCTACTTAAAGATGATTGTGATTGCGCTTGGGGCGATCCCGTGCGCTCTCGCGGATGATTCGAAGATCGACTACGTTCGCGATGTCAAACCTATTCTGAAGGCTCGATGTTATGCATGTCACGGAGCGTTGAAGCAAGAAGCCGAACTGCGTTTGGACTCAGGAGCACTAATTCGCCTGGGCGGAACAAGCGGTTCGCTGGTCGGCGAGAACGCAGATCAAACCAACTTGCTGCTCGAGCGGGTTTCGACTGACGATGATTCCGAGCGTATGCCACCAGAGGGTGAACAACTATCGGCGGCTCAGATTGATTTACTTCGCAAATGGATTGAACAAGGTGGAATGTCGCCGGAGGATGAAGTGCCCGAGGAAGACACTAGGCGGCACTGGGCCTTTCAAGTCCCAAAGCGACCGGTTGTGCCCTCCAACTCCTTCCAATCAAACGCGATTGTCTTCAATCCGATAGATGCTTTTTTGATGGACAACCGTCAGAAAGCAGGCGTTCGACCCATGCGGCAAGCCGACCGCGCGACGCTGCTTCGCAGGCTTTACATCGACTTGATCGGTCTGCCTCCCACAGCCGACGAGATAGAAAAGTTCATGTGCGATGATTCAAATGACGCGTACGAAACTGTTGTAGATCAATTACTAGCATCTCCGCAACATGGCGAACGATGGGCTCGTCACTGGATGGATGTTTGGCGATACAGCGATTGGTATGGTCGTCGTTCGGTGCCGGATGTGATGAATAGTTATCCAATGATCTGGCGATGGCGCGATTGGATTATTCAATCGGTTAATCAAGACAAACCTTACGATCAAATGATCGTCGAAATGCTTGCGGCAGATGAGTTGATGCCTGACGACGAGCAGAGTCTGGTAGCCACCGGTTACTTGGTACGAAGTTGGTTCAAGTGGAATTACGAGACTTGGAAAAAGGATTTGGTTGAACACACCGGCAAGGCTTTTCTCGGCCTGACGTTGAATTGCGCACAGTGCCACGATCACAAATACGATCCACTGTCTCAAGAAGAGTATTTTCGATTTCGCGCGTTCTTTGAGCCCTTGGAACTTAGGCATGATCGTGTTCCCGGAGAGCCTGATCCGGGGCCGTTCGTAAAGTACGTCTACGCACTTTCCTATGGTCCGATTAAGAGCGGCATGGTTCGTGTTTTTGACGAGTATCTCGATGCCGAAACACACATGTTTTCCAAGGGTGATTCGCGGCTGCGTATCGAGGGTAAGCCACCGGTTAGCGCCGGAGCTCCCGCAGTCATTGGCGGTGAGAGATTAAAGCCGTCTCAAATTGCATTGCCCATCGAAGCGGCTTACCCTGGCATGAAAGAAATCATCCGGAATGAAGAGCGATCAAAGCGGAAATCCGAGCTTGCCGCTTCTGAAAATCAGTTAGCAGAAGCGTTCAACGCGTTGACGGCGGAACCTGAGAATCTGCGGCATGAATTAGTTGCTGCAGAGCAAGCTTTAGAAGAAACTCGCAACGACGTTATTCACACAAAACTGGCAGAGCCGGCTAACGATGGCGATGTCTTAAAAAGCCGCATTCTCGAAGGATTGCAGTCCTTGTTGCTCGATGCCAAGTCGGGTCGTCGTGCGTTATCGCATTCGTTACCGGGGCTGGATTCACTTTCTGAGAATGGCAGTGTGTCGTACTTGATTCAATTGGTCCAAGATGGAAATACCAATTTACAGTTGGGGCTCGATATCGCCAAAGGTGCCACGGGCGGTTTCGTTGCATTTGAGAACGGAGCGATTAAGACCTACACACCCGGTGGCTTCAATGAATTTGTTGCTGGGCATTATGACGTTTCAAAAGGGCAGAATCGGTTTCAAGTTCGTTTGCAGTTGGACATCAGGCGGAACCAGTTCCTTCTTACAGTACTTTCGCTTTCGGATAACCAAGTACTCGTCGATTCAGTTCCAGCCGCATTGAATGGTTGGAAGCCTCAGGCCGACGGAAAGCGTGGACTGTTTCTTGATTGTCGCAAAGGCACAGTTGCAGTCTACGATGATGTGCGATTCACCCAGCCAGATGGTACTACGGTGCTGCGGTTTGACTTTGAGGCAACGAAGCATGAAGAAGGAAAAGATGTTACCGCGCTATCACTCGAGCTAAATCAGGCATCGTGGATGACAACTAGTTTTTGCTCGCCGCCTGCGACATCGAAAATCGTCTCTTCTGTGACCGAAAACCCGATGGTTCAGACCGCCATGGCGCGGCTTGCTTCAGCTCGTGATTCGCTCAAGATTCCGTTAACTCGTATCGCAGCCGCTGAAGCCAGGCTGCAGGCAGCGAAGCTAGAACTTGAAAGTCTTGAAAAGCGAATTGAGGCCGACTCAGTTCGCTATTCATCAGGTTTACTAGCCGACGATCGACAAAGCGATCCCGGCGTGAAAGCGTTGATTCACACTGCTTGTAAGAATGAACGACAAGCAACGTTGGCTACGGCGAAGGCTAGCGTTGCTGCGACTGAAAGCGCGATTGCGATAGCTGAAGCAAAGTTATTTTCAGCGAAGGCGAAAAACGACCAAGCGGCGATCGAGAAATCGACTAAAGAAGTGCAAGCGGCTAACAAGCAACGTACCGCGGCGGCTGAGGGGTTCAATACGGCGACAAATGCAATGTCAAAAGAAATCGGCGAGTACACTCCGCTGTCTCCCAAATATCCGCAGGTAACGACGGGCCGGCGGGCGACGCTTGCTCGGTGGATCGCGAACAAGGACAATCCGCTGACGGCACGCGTGGCCGTGAATCATGTATGGCTTCGACACTTTGGTCAGGCGCTCGTCGACACACCGCACGACTTTGGCCGCAACGGCAGTCGACCGTCGCATCCACAATTGTTGGATTGGTTGGCGTGTGAACTCGTGGACTCCGGTTGGTCGTTGAAGCACCTCCATCGGTTGATAGTGACCAGTCAATCGTATCGAATGGCCAGCATGACACCTCAATCACATCAGCAGAATGAGCATGAAATTGCCGCGACTGCAATCGATCCCGATAATAAGACTTACTGGCGATTTCCTGCTGCGAGAATGCAAGCCGAAGTGGTGCGAGATAGCTTGCTGGCTGTTGCCGGAGAGCTAGATCAGACCGTTGGCGGCCACGAGATCGATCATCATCAAGGCATGACGTCGCGACGGCGCAGCCTTTACTTTGCGCACCATGGCGAGGAGAAGATGGAATTCTTGGAACTGTTTGACGCAGCCAACGCCTGCGATTGTTACCGTCGCAGTTCGTCGGTTCAACCGCAACAAGCGCTGGCGCTGATCAATAGCGATCTGACGAAATCCTTAAGCCGTCAGTTAGAGAAACGGTTGTGGTCGCAAGCCAATGTAGATGCTTCAGATAACACAGCGGAAGACATTCAAAGTCGTTTTGTAAGTATCGCGTTTCTTCAGGTGCTCAATCGAGAGCCGCGAGAACAAGAGATGTTGGCGTCGCTAAAATTCTTGACTGAGCAGGCCGGCCGACTGGCTTCGGCGGAAGGTGCAGCGGGCGAAGACGCAAAGTTGCAAGCAAACACGCCGGGCTTTTCAGCCTCCAAACGGGCTCGCGCAAATTTTCTGCATGCATTGATGAACCACAACGATTTTGTAACCTTGCGATAAGACATTCGGAAAAGAAAAAGAGTCGACAGATGGCAAGCTCAAAGAACTCCTTTTGTGGTCGAACTCGTCGGACCTTTTTAAATAACCTTGGGATGGGTTTCGGCGGCTTGGCTCTCACCTCGATGCTGCATCGAGATGGTTATGCAACAGATGCTGTCGCGCATCAACTTCACGATGGCAAACCGCATTTTGCTCCGAAGGCCAAGAACGTCATTTGGATTTTCTTGTCAGGTGGCGTCAGCCATATGGAGACTTTTGATCCCAAGCCACTGCTGAACAAGCTGGCCGGAAAGACGTATGACGAAACCAGTTTACCGAATCCACAAAAGCAGCCGATGTATCTTGAACGCTCTCGGTCCGTGGTAGGACTGGATCGCGAGCTGCATTCGAAGATTTTTCCGTTGCAAGTTGGGTTTAAAAAATATGGCGAAGTCGGTTTGGAAGTGAGCGACTGGTTGCCTCACATGGCCACATGCGCGGATGATCTTGCGGTCGTGCGTTCGATGTGGACGACGGACAACGATCATGCGGCGGAATTCCAAATGCATACGGGCCGTCACAAGTTGGATTCACCTGAGCCGGTTATCGGTTCATGGATC
The DNA here is from genome assembly GCA_031412515.1 of Planctomycetia bacterium. GTDB lineage: Bacteria > Planctomycetota > Planctomycetia > Pirellulales > Pirellulaceae > Aureliella. The sequence goes on from JANODD010000166.1 coordinate 15,828, forward strand.
AACTACGGTTTGGGGACGCTGAACGAGAACATGCCACAGTTTGTTTTTCTTGGCGAGTTCAAGGATCCGCGAGTCAAAGAGAACTTTGACGCTCACTATTTAGGGCCAACCTACGGCGGCGTGCAACTTCATTTGGACCCTGCCAATCCGCTGGCCTTTGGCCGCCGTCCGGCTGACATTAGCGAGATCGAACAGCGCGGTGAGTTCGAGTTTCTCAAGGAACTCAATCAACTTTCGGCGGCTGAATATCCCCACGATGCGCAGTTGCAAGCCCGAGTCAACTCCTATGAATTAGCTTTTCGGATGCAGCAGTCGGTTCCCGAAGCACTTGACCTATCGGGCGAAACGCAAGACACTCAAAAGCTCTACGGGATCGATAATCCTACAACGGCTGTTTACGGCCAGCGATGTTTGGCCGCGAGGCGGCTCGCTGAGCGCGGTGTGCGATACACGCTGGTTTATCTGAGTGACTACGGCGAGTGGGATTCACACAGTGATTTACAAAAGAACCATTCGAGATCCTGTGAACGTATTGACCAGCCGGTATCAGGCTTGCTGAAAGATCTAAAACGCCGTGGATTGATGGAAGATACGGTTGTCGTTTTCACGACTGAGTTTGGGCGAACTCCCGGCGTGGAATTCGGAATGTTTAACAAGTCGGCGACTGGACGGGATCATCATCCGCACGGTTTTTCAATTTGGCTGGCCGGTGCTGGAATAAAACCGGGCATCCATGGTGCGACGGATGAGTTGGGCTTTCATGCGATTGAGAATCCGCATTATGTGACTGATTTGCACGCAACGATTTATCATCTTCTCGGGCTGAACCCGCGGCTGATGGAGGTGCCTGGTAGGAAGCGGCTGGATATGGATTATGGGAATGTGATTCGCGAGATACTTAGTTGAGGGCTTTGCGTGCACCGCAGAGATCGGAAAACCGCAGAGCGAGTGGTAATGTCAATACTGATCGCAAGCTGGAAGCATACGCCACCTGAGATTTATAAGTCGAATGTCATGCAAGCGCTGGCTCGCGACAGGGAATATCGGGTCGACTGCGTCGCAGGCGGCTAATGCGAGGATCGCTTCTGGTGACAGACTCGTGGTCGATGCAAATTCTGTTTCAGACGACTTTAACAGTACAAGCTGATCTGCGGCGAGCTCGCTAGCAAGCCAAGCGGATATTGAGTCGCTGGTGCATTCCCAGGATTCGGGTAATTGGCAATTTCTCTGCGCCGCAATCGATGGCGTGTAATAGGCTGGCGGTTGGACGCATGCGATCGCCGGTGTCGCTGATGGGCGTGTCAGGAAATCGTTGAGTTCTCTTTGGGTGGAAATTGGTTTTTCCAAGCCAAGTATTTTACTGGCTAGCGTCGCTGTGAGGGACATCAGTTCAACAGAGAGCCAATGCGTTAGGTTAGGTGGTAAGCAATGAACCGCGTCGAGGTCACGAATTGCTTCAACGGCTTGACCGCCTCCGACGACAATGAGATTACGGGCTGGGGTTTGTGTTTGAAACCAGTTATGAAACTGCTCATGCAAGTCGTTAAAATTGAGCAAACTTCCGCCTAGTTTTATTATTCGGAGCGGAACAAGTGATTGCATAGGTGGAAGAACAAGCTATTTGGATAGCGTGTAGCTCGATTGAATTTTTACTAACGCAAGATCGTCGGGAAAAGTATGAATGGCTTGGATCCGCAATGAGTGACTGCGCGTTTCCACATGGATAAAACTCATTCCACCAATGGCGATGCGGCCGCTTGAATCGAATACTTGAATCAACTCGTGACTCTTAGCCGATTCTCCGAGTTGCTGCTGAATCAACCAGAACATTTCTGGTTTGACCCGTTCAAGTTCATGTTCGTAATGATAAACGATCCCGCCTCGACACTCGATCGATTCCGAGCATTTTTCGCTGAGTGGATTTAGCAGCAAGCGTCGGCTTTTGGGGAGTGGTTGATGGATGGATGCGGCGACCTCTGTCAAGGTCGTGTTGCCGGAGCTGAAGCGAATCACATGTCCATCATGGGTGATATCAATAATGGCAGAGTAGCCATCGCGGGCAATGTGATGCGACTTCGCAACTTGAAATAATTCAGGATGCAGTGAACGGTTGAAGAATTGAAACGTCAACTGAGCAACTTTGGGGCGAATTGTGGAAATTGTCATTTTAATTCGCTCCGACTAGGCCCTTTGCGTAGTGCATGTTTTAGGGCGAGCACTGATGATTGTGGGCAGTAACAGTCGCGATCGACTGATTTGGAACTGAAGGTAATAGCGTGACGCATTTTTTCGACAAACACAACCTTGATTTACTGTTTCTTCCTCAGCGATGTGGAGCCACGGGCGACTCTGATTATACTCTCCTAGTCGGTAGACGACCAAGGGCAACTGCAATTCTCTGATAAAGTCTGCCAACAACGTGGGTTAGGCCGCTTGTGGGTTAGACTGTTTTCTGAAACCATAGAAAAAATTAATGCGAACAGGCTTCGATTCGATTACATTTCGACAAGTCTGATGGAGTTTCGTAGCCGCATTCGATTGAGCGTATGACGGAGCGACAACCTCATTCCACTAAGGACTGAAACGGGAAAGCTGCGTTGAAACGACTACATATTGCGATGATCTCCAGTGAAGTGGTGCCTTTTGCAAAAACCGGCGGACTGGGCGATGTTTGTGGATCTTTGCCAATCGCGCTTGAGCAACTTGGGCACCAATGCAGTGTCTTCCTGCCTTGCTATCGAAGCGCTATGCTTAGTGGATTGCCAATCGAATCGACGCCGATAGCCTTTACCATTCCGATGGGCGGACGTCATGTCGCGTGTCGAATTTCAAAGTCGCGTTTGCCGAACTCGCAGGTGACGATCTACTTGATTGACCAACCCACTTATTTTGATCGCGAGGGGTTGTACGGCGACAAGCAGGGTGAGTACCGAGACAATTGCGAACGCTTTGCGTTCTTTTGTCGGGCGACCATGGAAGCGATCGCTCAGATGTCGCTCGACATTGATATCGTTCACTCGCACGATTGGCAGGCGGGATTGATGCCCGCCTATGTAACAACCGGTTTCGGAGGATATGAATGGGCACGGCGAGCTAAGAGCGTAATGACCATCCATAACTTGGCCTATCAAGGGCGATTCTGGCATTACGACATGGTCCTCACCGGACTCGACTGGCAATATTACAACTGGCAGCAGATGGAGTTCTATGGGCAATTAAATTTAATGAAAACGGGAATAGCGTTTGCTGACGCAGTAACCACGGTTAGCCCGACTTATGCTCGCGAAATTACAGAACCCGATCATGGTTGTGCGCTGGACGGTACGTTGCGTGACCGCGGTCAGTCGTTAATAGGAATTGTTAATGGCGTTGACTATTCGCACTGGAACCCGGCTGTCGATCCTTACATAACCAAACAGTTCGATATCAGTTCTTGGCAAGTAGGGAAGGCAGCATGCAAGCGGGCATTGCAAGCCGCTCACGGGCTGACAGAGGCACCTGACACGCCATTAATTGGAATTATTGGCCGATTGGCTGACCAGAAGGGATGGGACTTAATCATTCCTTTGCTTCAGCGTGCGTTGGTCGAAATGCCCGTTCAGTGGGTGATTTTGGGCACCGGCGAAGAACGTTATGCGCAGCAATTAAAACTGCTTGCGTCCCATGCAACCGGAAAGATTGCTGTTAAACTGGAGTTTGCAGAACCGTTAGCGCATCAAATTGAAGCTGCGAGTGATATGTTTCTTATGCCTAGTCGCTACGAACCTTGCGGACTCAATCAACTTTATAGTTTAAGATACGGTTCTGTCCCGGTAGTTCACTCGACAGGTGGATTAGTCGATACAGTGACAGACACCACGCCCCAGTCATTGGCGGATGATACGGCAACGGGTTTTCGATTCGACGGATATAGTTTAGAGAACTTACGAACGGCGGTTGAGCGGGCTGTCACTGTGTTCGGTACGCAACCGGAACTATGGCAGCAGATCGTGGCAAGAGGCATGCAACAAGATTGGTCGTGGCGCCAAAGCGCAGGGGCTTATGAAAGAGTTTATCAGCAGATAAGGTCGCCAGCACTCGTCAATAACTGAGACACTCCATGGGCGGAAAACGGGATAACTACACCACCAGCGAACTGCGCCATGATTGGCTTGCAGATCGATGGGTCATTGTCGCTCCGCAGCGTTCTGAACGGCCGGAAGATTACTCTCATATAGTATCCATCCACAGCGACAGCACCGACTGTCCTTTTTGTTGCGGGCACGAATCTGAGACTCCAGGCACTCTGGCGAGTTACTGTAGCGCGGGTGTCAATGGTTCACGCAATTGGCAAGTCCGCGTTGTGCCCAACAAGTTCCCCGCCGTGAACGGGGTCAAGTATCGCATGGACAGTTCAGACGGATCACTGTCTCCTCATTTTCCCGTATCGCCCGTTTTAGGAAACGGACAAGTCGACGGCGCGGCCGGTATCGATCTTTACCTACGCCGACAATTGACAGGCGGACACGAAGTGATTATCGAAAGTCCAAACCATATCCAATCACTTTCGCAGCTTGAGCGAGAAACCGTCGGACTTGTATTTCGGGCTTACCGTGATCGTTTGGCATATTGGCGACAGGAACGGAACTCTTGCTATGCCGTCGTCTTTAAAAATGTTGGGTATGACGCTGGTGCTTCGCTTGCACACACGCATTCTCAGTTGATAGCGACCGATATTTTGCCAACCGAAGTTTCACGACATGTGTCGCGAATGGAGGAATATGAGCGTCGCGAAGGGACTTGCCTATTCTGTCGCATGTTAGCCGAAGAGTCGGAGCAGGGTGTGCGAGTCGTAGAGAATACCTCGTCGTTCACGGCGTTCTGTCCGTTTGCAAGTCGCCTGCCGTCGATGGTCAACATTGTCCCCAAGCAGCATTTGAGTTCCTTCGAGTCGCTCGACAATGTCGCGCTCGAAGAACTTGCTTGGCTTACACATCGCCTGATCCGGAGAATTGAGCGATGTTATCCTAAAGCGGCTTATAACTTCGTGATTCACACAGCGCCGATGGACAAGCAGGAGTCGTCGGCATTTCACTGGCGCATGGAATTGTTTCCACGCATTACTAAAGTTGCGGGCTTCGAATGGGGCAGCGATTGCTACATCAACCCGATATCTCCCGAATCCGCTGCAGCGCTGCTGCGTACCGTTTCACTCTAATCCTTTGGCAGCATCTGCTCTTTGATGTTGTGCGTTTTCGTTGGTGTCCCAACTGGCTTGCTTTGCCCAGTAGCGTTTCAGCTACTGGGTGTAGATAGACGAATGACTTCTGTTCCGACGCTGGCAGCGCCGGCCACGACTAGTGCTTTGTCCAGATTAGATTTTGGGGTAGCGGAATGCGTCAAGCATTTCGTGAATTTCACATAAGTTCAATAACCGAAAGCCTTGACGGCTTCCGCTACCTCAATCAATCGCGGGTACCGCAATTGTTCGACCAAAAAATCTAACTTGGACAAAGCACTTGCCCTGAGGCTTTGCGAAGTGCATGGATTGAGCGACATTCAGCACGCCCCTCGCAAAGCCTCAGAGCGTGCCACCCCAAAATTAAATTGTGCTGAAGCACTAGACTAAATCTCGATGTGAGTCACTCCGCGGACTTCATCGAAATGTCCGATTTTTAGAACGACCCCGTCGGAACCAGGCATTTCAGCAACGAAGGCTGGGTCGCAGACCATTAGCGGCGGAACCGCCATAATACCAATGGTCGTCGCAATCGAAGCACCGTATGAAATCCCCATGGAAAGGGCCACAAACCAAGGAATGCTTTGGGCTGCAGCCCAAGTCAACCTGTCTCGCTGTGCCTGATTGAGCTGATGTTCAATTCCGAATTGTTCAATCACGTCATCGCGATCGAGCGGATTGGTGAGTGCCAACATCTCATCGAAAGAACAACCGTCTGTTCGAATGCGACGATGAGCGTTGCAAGCTCGTAGAGCTATTTTTCTGCGCTTAAACTCTAACCGAGCATGAAAATCGTCCAGCGCCTTTTGTTTGCGTTGTTGATAGTCAACGACAATCTTACGCGGCAGGCTCAATCCAAAGTCGATGGCATTGACTAAGGATCGCATTGGTCGGTACGAAAGATATAAACGACGGTAGGCAGAGAAGACTTCTTTTTGCACCAATGAAATCGCTTCATTTACTTTCTCATGCGTTGTAAAAATCAAGTCATCACCTACCTCGACGCACAAGGGCTTAAGATAATAGACCTTCACTCCCTTTTGCTTTCCGGGTCCTTCAAGAAATTCATCTAATCGAGTTTGCACGCAGTTGGGAATAGTATCGGTGATCTCGTCGAAATGCTCGCGCTCAGTCACGCTAACGAATAATTTTCCTTTCGGCAATCGTATCGAAGCTTTGCAAAGATCGATTTCACGAACTTGCTGAAACGACGCACGATGTTCGTCCACAATGTCTGACCAGCACCTGCACTTCGATGACAACAAGCCGTGTCGATCAAGCATCGACTTCGCGAACTCCGTACTAGAGTCTTTGGGTGGCACCCAAATCGGCTCGCTGGTCCAAGTGCCGAATGCTTCAAGTTCCTGATCCAAAGTGAACGTCGAAGAGTTGGCAGGATTCACCTTGGAAGGGATGACCCTAGTTGGAGCGATTCGCTGAGTCTTCAAAGCATGTGTCGCAGACCTTTGAGTTGAAGTCTTCATGAGAGAGTTCCTGCACGTAAGTGCCATAGAGTGAAGCAAAGATAAGATGGGCAGCCAGCTTCAGTTTACGAAATCGTAAGGCGCAAAAATACAGATGAACTGGATTTGTTTGAAAATTTGTGGCGGATGCTGCCAGCATCCGATCTGACGCTGGCAGCGTCGGCCCCGGAACAGAGTTCGCCACGAAAATTCCGTTTAACGACCAGGACCCGCGCTGCTTGAAATTAGCCAGTTTTCTGCTTCTGATAAAGCCTCGAATAGCTCAGCCACTTGCGAACGATTGTTGAGCATGGTGACCATGAATCGAAAGTCGTCGTCAGCGATTGCTAAAATCGCATGGCGAAACTTGTGAAGCCAGGGGGATAATTCGGGTCTGCATGACGACAGCGTGTCGGGCAGCGAGTAGATCTGCAAAGTCGAAAGTTCCAGAGTCGCCGTCCGGAAATCCGAAACAATGCGAAATCCGTCGATCGATTCGGCGACGGAAATCGCTTCGCAGAAGCCCTTGAAGATCGTATCAACCCGTTGAGGTCCCTCGAAAACGATATATACAATTCCCAAATTTGTATCAAACCGCAGTTTGTGCGACATGTTTTAGCCAGTTAAGCGAGGCAGTTTTGCCCGCTGGACGGGCAGTTCGAGTCGCAAAAAATCTTTAGCCGTCTGAAACATACGTCACAAAACCTCCAAATGTGAAAATATTTGTTTTGTAGAGCGCTCCTCGCTTCGGTTTTGTGCAAAATGGCGTCGGCGGCCACAAAATCTCGGAAAAAAACGCTAACTGTGTGCCTCGCCAATCGGAATGATTAAAATTATCTGTTGAAACGACTATTGTCTTGACGACTAATAGCCTAGCGAGTAAATTTTATGCGTATGAAAAGTGCTGCAGAGTTTCCGAAAGACCAGCTGCCGAAGTTCGATTCGCTGCAACAGCAAGCGTTTCTAGAACTTTGGAAGACGTACGATTGCCTCAAAGCTGAGGAGGAAATTGTTTTTGGCGAGTTCGACATATCGTCGCAGCAGTACAACGCGTTGCGGTTGTTAAAAGTGGTCGCACCGACGCCGCTGGCTGTTTCGGCATTGGGCCAACGGATGATCACGCGAGCCCCTGATATGACGAGAATGCTCGACCGACTCGAACAGAGAGACTTGATAGCAAGAGTTCGCCGTGATGATAACCGGCGTGTTGTTGAGGTAACAATCACGGCAGCCGGAAGTAAGCTGTTGCAGCAAATTGCGAAACCGATTTGGGCCTGCCATCAACGGCAATTCGGTCATCTATCGGAAGAGCAATTGACGCAACTGATCAATTTGCTTCGCGCGACAAGAAAGCCCGAAGATGAACCCCAGTGAGAATTATCTAAATCGCACTTCACTCAATAGTCCCACTCAATAGTCCCACTCAATAGTCCCTCAGAGCAATCGGAGCAAAGTAAGCCATGATAGCCCAAACGAATTCGACCGATGTAATCGTTATTGGTGGTGGTCCAGCAGGTGCGACGACCGCCACGCTGGTGGCTCAAAAAGGCTATAGCGTGACGTTGTTCGAGCGCGAGCGATTTCCGCGCTATCACATCGGCGAGTCGCTGATACCGGAGACGTTCTGGGTGCTCGAGCGGCTGAAGATGATCGACAAGCTTCGTAAGAGTCACTTTGTTCAAAAACATAGTGTCCAGTTCATCACCGATCTTGGTATCTTGTCAGAACCCTTTTATTTCGCCGACAACAAACCGCATGAATCTTCACAGACATGGCAGGTCCTCCGCAGCGAGTTCGATCAGTTGATGCTTGAGAACGCGGCTGAGCAGGGTGTCACGGTTCACGAAGGCATGCGTGTTCTTGAGGTGCTGTTCGAGGGCGAACGAGCCATTGGAGTTCGCGTCCAGGATGAAGAAGGCAACCAACGCGAAGTGTATGCCAGCGTAGTCGTTGACGCTGCCGGTCAAAGCAATCTGCTCATGGATCGACTAGGGTTACGCGAGTGGGATCCCGAGCTTAAGAAGGCTGCCCTTTGGACTTATTACAAAGGTGCCGAGCGCGGTGTGGGACGCGATGAAGGGGCGACCTTGGTCATGCAGCTCGAAGCAAAGAAAGGTTGGTTCTGGTACATCCCTCTACAAAATGACATCCTCAGCGTGGGCGTAGTTGCGGATTTCAATTACTTGTTCACCGAGCGACCAACAAAAGATATTGAGAAGATTTTTTTACAGGAAGTCGAACGCTGCCCGGGCCTGATCCCCAAAATTGCTAATGCTGAGCGCGTTGCGCCGATTAAGGCAGCAAAAGAATATTCGTATCGTTCTCGGCAAGTTGCAGGCGATGGCTGGGTAATGGTTGGCGATGCATTTGGATTTCTCGATCCATTGTATTCCTCGGGAGTTTTGCTCGCGTTCAAGTCGGGTGCGTCGGCCGCCGATGCGATTTGCAGCGGATTCGAAGCGGGCGATACAAGCGGCCGGCAACTTGGAGCTTGGGGCGAGGAGTACATCAAGGGGATGGAGCGGATGCGCCGCTTAGTTTGTGAATTTTACGACGGCCTGAGTTTTGGCAAGTTGGTAAAACGTCATCCGCATCTCAAGGGCACCATAACCGACATGTTGATCGGCGATATCTTTCGCGAAGACGTTGATGCCATCGTCGCCCCTATGGATGAACTCCGGGCGGAGAGGCACGCCGAGATGGACGACGCAACAAAGTTGCCGACCTGAACGACTCACCCATCGCGATTGGAGATTGGACTTAATAGCAGTATACAAACCTTCTCAGAACCTAGCCAAAGTGGATGACCGGTTGTTCGGCAGCGGGCGTCCCCGCCCAATGTCACTCACTTTCGAATTGCTGTACTCAAAATAAGGATAGTATTCGCTTGCCGAGGTTAAAGTCTATCAGCCGGAACGCGTTAGCGTCCGGTTAATGGATAAAAACCGGACGCTAAGGCGTTCCGGCTGATTAGTCCAACCGTACTGAGGTGTTGCGATTTTGCAAAGTCGAGAGAGTGAGTGACATTGGGAGTCCCCGCCCGCTGAACCCGCAGGTTGACTTGGGCAAGACTAATGAATTGGGGCTTTGTCTACATAGCGAGAGCGACCCCTCACGGTAGCGAGACAGCGAGTCCCGTAGCGGGCGAGGGCGCCCGCGTGCCGAAAAACCGGTCAACTATTTTGCACAACTTATGCGACAAATGAGGAATTGCTATTAAGTCGACAAGTTGGAAATGGGGCTTAGAGAAGCTTGAATGTGGCGGCCATTGGGATCGTAAGAACCACGCGATCCCGGGGCTGCCCACTTGACCGCGTTCGCAATTATTCTTTGCACGTTTACGTTGTGATAAATCGGAAATGATTCGTGCCCTGGACTGAAATAAAAGATTCGACCTTGGCCTCGGCGAAATGTGCATCCACTGCGAAATACTTCTCCCCCTTCAAACCAGCTGATCAACAGCAACTCATCTGGCTCCGGAATATCGAAGTGTTCGCCGTACATTTCGGCTGCGGGGAGTTCGAAAAATGAGTTCTCAAGTCCTGCTAAAATCGGGTGCCCTGGTGAGACGATCCACAGTCGTTCAAGTTCACCGGCGTCGCGCCATCGCAGCATGCAACTCGTACCCATCAGTCGCTGAAAAATTTTGGATGCATGTCCACTGTGCAAAACAATCAGCCCCATCCCAGCTAACACTCTTTTGTGTACTTTAGCCACGATCGCATCATCGACTTGATCGTGAGCCGCGTGTCCCCACCATAGCAGCACATCGGTGCTTTCCAATACTTCGTCGGTAAGGCCGTGCTCAGGTTGATCGAGCGTCGCGCAATCAACGTTACAGTGGTCGCCAAGATTTTCCAGCAGAGCGTGGCGAATGGTTTCGTGAATGCCATCGGGATACAGTTCCTTCACGTCGGGCTTTGTCCGTTCGTGAATAAACTCATTCCAAATCGTTATGCGAAGGCTATGATCAACCGCCATGTACATGCTCCATGCGTTACGGGAATTTGCTAATTTGCGTCTTCAGTCTGTCGGGAGTGCGGTACCGGAAACTTCGGTTTCATGAGCTGGATCTTGATGAATGTTGGCTCGCCCGGGACTTCAAATACGCCTTTAGGAAGCGTATGCGCTTCCGCCGGTGTGCTCACTCTTACTAACCCATACGGCTCGGCGGCCGATCCATCCGCTGCTAGATCAATTTGGCCATTGGCATTGGAGTCGATGTACGCAATTCCCCCATAAGTGCCCCGCGCTAGCCCCATTAACAGATACTCACTCAACCCATTATGCAACGTTGTCGTTCGCGATTCGACTGGCGAAGAAAACTCGCTAACCATATCCGGGGCGGCAAAAACTTGCATGTGTACTTCTGCATCCGGAAAATCATCGGAAGTGATGCTAACGACCACGATATTGGGAAGTGAAGTAACACGTCCCGCAATTAACATCGGGGAAGCCCGTAGCGACTGTCCGATATCCGGAATCATGTCAAATCGCCACAGCATGGACATTACGGCCACGACCGCTGCACCGCACGCAAATAGGATTGTGCCGTTATTGTTGCGCCAGATATGAATTATTTGCTTGAGCATCAAGTCACGATCGAATGCGAGAGGAACTGGAGAAACGTCTGCGCGTTACGGCATATTCTACACAATTTTTAACCTCGAGCACCAAGGGGCGAAGTTCCTTAAAGCGCCAAGCCTCACAGCGTGCCTGCCGGCATTTTGCATTATGCAGTTCTCAATTTAACTTTTCCAATTCGTCCCTTTGGGGTGGCGTAATTATGGACGCCGCGTCCAAATCGAAAAGCAAGTGAAAAAGTTGAACTTAAAACTGCAGAATGGAAACTACAAGATCGTAATGCGCAACATTTAGTTGAACTCATCAGAAAGCTCCGGACTATGGTCCCAAACTACAACTAGACTATGGTCCCAAACTACAACTAGACGATGGTCCCAAGCTACAACTAGAAGTAACGATCTTCGTCGTGGAGACTGAAGATTTCGTCAAGCAAAATTCGCTCAACAGCTGGGTCCGATAAGAGCGACTCTTCGGGCAGGTTCAAGCGGTCGGCAGCGTCCCATTCGTTAAAGCTAACGAAGTCACCGAGCAAGCGAGTTGCGTCGCGAGAAGCGAGGTCACCCGCAAGGGCTTGCGCCGCTATGTTGGCATCGAATGTGTGTTGGTTGCTTGAGGCGTGTGCAAGATTGCCGAAAGTGGATGATGGTGAATGAACCGTTGACTCGATGGAAGGACAGGCAGGTGTGGCCAAACTCTCGGCCAAACTCTCGGATGGCACCTCTTGCGTGTAAAGCGGAGCGACGATTAGAGCCGGTGAATCGCCAACGCTCGAGCCGTTGATTGCTAAGTTACGTGTTTGGCCGGCGACAAAGGTGTCCACTTTTTCAAAGCCCCGAGCTTCGCGATTCCAAGCGTCTTCATTGAAGCTAACAAAGTCCGTGCCGCGCTGCCACAGTGTCTGCTGCCCAGAGCCATAGAGAGCGGCTACGTCATGACCGCCAGCGGTTGCGTAAACGTTGACCTGCTCAAAAAACTTTGTGTAACTGGCGAAACCGGTACCAACTAGGGAGGCAGCATCGCCGCTGGTCGTGAAGCGATCATTGCCGCTCGAGTCATAAAGATCGGCGACATCATTTCCACCAGCTGTGCCATACGCATACAATCGTTCGATGCCAGAGATGTAGTTGTAAAAACCTGGCCCGGTGATGCTTGAAAATTGCGGGCGAACGGTCAATCGATCATCGCCTGGTGCATCGTAGATCGTACCGATATCCTGCCCACCACCGGTCGCGTGAATGTAGATTCGATCGACGTCCGTAACATTAAACTTGTAACCCGCTCCCGTCATTTCAGCTTGGAACGGTCTCAGGATTAACGAGTCATCGCCGTCCGAATCATACAAGTAAGCACTATCAGCGCCGCCATTCCCGTTGAATGAAACCGCCTCGGATCCCACTGCACGAATGAAGAGCTGTTTGTTTTCAAAAGTTACTTCACCGGCTCTCAACGTCATGCTGTCTGCTTGAGACGAGCCGTTCATCGTCAGTTGGTCGCTACCTCCACCGGATTCAATCTCTAGGCTACTGATCTGTCCGGCCGCGAAGCGATAGTCGATTGAGCCGATGGCAACGGAGAGCCCATTGTTTGCGTTGATAACGATCGTGTCGTTATTGGCAGTTCCATCGATATGAAGCTGCTTGCCGACTTGCGACAACACATTCGCGATCGACAATTCACCTTGGTCATTGCTGGCGCCAGGTAAACGCAGATCGAACCACTGACCGGCTTTCACCGGAGTATCCAGTCGCAATCCACCGTCTTCCCATGTTGAGTCATTGAGAGCCGTCCCGCCAACTGGCGTCAGACTAAGCTGGCCTGACTGCGAATCCGCATTTTTCCAAAGAACCGTGAATATTCCATCCTCAACGGCTTTCACTCGATAGGCGCTGCCTGCGTTAACTTGGTTCTGCCAGTAATCAACCGGACCGAGCGTTGTTGGAGTTACTGAACTACCGCCTGATCCGCCACCGCTAGCTCCGCCTCCTCCAGTCGAGTCCGCTTGAAACGTCCAGTCGAAATGGAATGAACCAATCTCATCGCCAGCCGTAACCCGCAGCTCGTAGGTTTGTCCAGCCACCAGTGAAAGTGCCTTAGCGTCGAGGGAGCCTGCTTGAAGACTTTGCCCATTATTGGAAATCGACCACCCCAACGAATCCAACCAATCGCTGTTTGCGTCTAACTGCAATCGACCGCTGGCGCCCGCCGTGAATCGATACACATCATCGTCTTGTAAAGTATTGATCCAACCATCCAACGTGCCAGCGCTCAGATTAAGTTCTGTGGCACTGGCGAAATTGTCGCCGACGTTATCATCGGGAATGATCGCATCAATTGCGTGTTGCAAGTCGAGTCGATCGTAAGACGCTCTGGTGATTGAGTCGAAAACGGAGTCGGCGGTATTGTGTAAATGCTGTGCAATCGTATCCGCTGTAATATTATTCCAGCCTGCCATCTCCATCGCTTGACGGACCAGCACCGTTGCACCGGCAACGTACGGGGCAGCCATACTGGTGCCAGTAGCCGGTGCAAAGTCGTTGACTTTCCCGTCGCGTCCCAGAAAATAATCGGGCACTGTGCTGACAATTCCACGACCTGGCGCGGCGAGAACGCGATCACTGCGTTGGCTAAAGTCGCTTAGTTGTCCATCGTCATCAACACTGGCAACGGGCAATACATAGGAGCTCGCTGCGGGATAGCTGAGCCCCGGAGCGCCCGTTGACTTGAATGAGTTGCCGGCCGAAGCAGTAATTACAATTCCATCGTCGTGCAACACTTTGAGTTCTTCTTCCAGGGTTGCCCACTCGGGTACAGTGCTGGAATTCCAAGTTGACCCAAGCGAAAGGTTTACCGTGGTGATTGGATTTTCAAAAGTGTTGCGATTGGTATGAACCCACTGCAGAGCTTTCTCAACCCAGGTCATGTTCCCTTGGCCGGCGTCGTTGAAGACGCGAAGCGCAACGAGGTCAACATCGGGGGCGACGCCCGTTCGCGTTGCGTCATCGGAGCCGATAATTCCTGCCACATGTGTACCGTGATATCCGCTTGGTCCATCATCGTATGGGTTGGCGTCATTCTCGGTGAAATCCCAACCACCGACGACTCGATAACCTGCACCAAATCCCTTACCCAAAGCAACGTGATCCCATGCAATACCGCTATCGATGACGGCCACGGTTTGACCTTTGCCGGTCAGTCCGAAGTTCTGCTCCATTTGCGTCCAACCGGTGAGGTTGTGCGCGGCTGAGCCTTGAGTCTCGATTGCGGAGCCAAGCGAATTTTGCAGGGTTAGAAATGAATCCTGGTTGCCATGCATTTGGACGGCGTGATCACCAAGCACATCGAACAACATTTGCGCCGAAAGCACCAAACGCCGCTCACAAAGTTGAATTTGAACTTCGCGGGGAGTTGATGGGGAACGTCGTTTTGGAGGCAGACGGAACACAGCGGCACTCGGAGATTCAATTGAATTGTTGCGCCCAATCCGTTCGAATTTGGCGACCAGAAATGCATCCGAAATGACGCCTTTAAAGCGGCCACATTTCGACCGCTGAAACATAGTTCACACTGAGTGCTCGGCGAGATGTGAAAATTGCTAGCGAAATTGCCTGGGCAATCAATCGCGACTTGGTTCGGGTTATGTCGACTGTGCAAGATACGCTGGCTGGTGAAATTGTTGCGAAGAATCTCCAATGCATTGATTTTGGGATGCCTAACGTCGATGGATACAGTGGCCAGTAGACGCAAAACCACAAATCTTGGGTTGAAAGCCATGATCCAGTAAACAGGGATGGCAGACGTGCGAAGGATTCGCCGACTGGAATTCAGAATACCGGATTAAAAGCAGGACGCAGGATGCGTTCAATGGACAGAACCGACCTACAGGCAAGGATGCTGGATGGGTCGGTTGCCTTTTAGAGAGAAAAGGGACGTTCTCTCGGGCACGCGGCAGGGAAGCCAACAAGGTGAACGAAAATGATGAGCCGGTTGACTTGGTTTCAGCGGTTCTACTGGACTCGCTTTAGCAAGCCAGTTGCGGATCGTGAATTGGTTCGTCAATTGATTGACAAGCCGATTGCATCATTGCTCGAAATTGGCATTGGCCGCGCTGAACGCATGCAACGTATCGCTCAGTTAGTTACGCTGACCGCAGGTACCGAGCGGTTGCGTTACATCGGAGTCGATGAGTTCGAAGCCGCCAAAAATCCCGCGGCTCATTTGACTCTCAAAGTCGCCCACCAAGTGGCTTCGCAGGTTGGGTTCAAAGCTTCGCTGATCCCAGGCGACTTGAAGTCAGCTCTGCCCCGGGTGGCGCACAAGTTCGGCGCGAGTGACTTAATTGTAATCGACGGCGGACTCGACCCAGCTCAACCACACCTGAGTGCAATCACTCCTTGGTTGAATCGAATCGCGCACGATAACACGATCATCGTCGCTTGCGCCGAACAGGGCCAAACGCTTCATCGCGTCGCTCGTGAAGTCGGCAATCAAGCAATTCGCGCCGCTGCCTAACCGTGACAAGATCAATGCGGCTGCAGCGACAATTGCGCGCGCCGCATGT
>JANODD010000167.1:0-56582 GCA_031412515.1 Planctomycetia bacterium
GGCGAAGGCAACATTCGCTGGCGAAAGAACTTTGAAGCCATTGGCAAAATCGGCTACGATGGCTGGTTAGTGATCGAAGCCTTTGGACTTGCGCTGCCGGAACTGGCTGCGGCGACTAAGATTTGGCGTCGCATGTTCGAAGATGAATTGAAGCTTGCTAAAGAGGGTCTTGCATTCATGAAGGCCCAAGTCGCCAAGCATTGCAAGAGCTAGTGGGGTATGCTTCCAGCTTGCCGTATTAGGTTGGAAGGGTAATAGGCAACGACCCAGGTTTCGACCCAGGCAAGAGAGCCAAGGCAAGAGAGCCAAGGCTACTGAAGACCCAGGCAGGATGCCTAGGCTACGACTGTCTACTTAATAAGGTGTGAATATGCGAAATGTACATTGGATTGTGGGATTGTTAGTGTTGGGTGCGGTTCCAGCGACCGTTCATGCTCAGAATCGCGATCGCAATACGATGGTGCTCAACGATCGCCAGCGGGTTGTCGATGACGGCTATTGGATCTACAACAACCTTGAAAAAGGCTTTGAAGAAGCCAAGCAGTCCGGCAAGCCGCTGCTGGTCGTCTTTCGCTGTATTCCGTGTGAAGCGTGTGCTCAGCTGGACGAGCAGGTCGTTGAGAAAAACCCAGCTGTTCGCAAGCACTTGAGCAATTTCGTTTGCGTAAGAGTTGTTCACGCGAACGGACTGGATCTATCGCGGTTTCAATTCGACTATGACCAATCGTGGGCGGCGTTTTTTTTGAACGCAGATGGAACGATCTATGGTCGTTATGGAACGCGTTCGCATCAAGAAGAATCGGCAGACGATGTTTCGCTCGACGGATTTCTGGACGCAATGCAAACTGTACTTGCCTTGCACAAACAGTTTCCAGAAACCAAGTCCTCACTGATCGCCAAGACCGGACCTAAGTCGGAGATCGCCAAGCCTGAGGAATTTGCGAAGCTGAAAGAAAAATACACTTCGTCGCTGAATTATGGCCCCGAGGTAGCGCGGAGTTGCATTCACTGTCATCAAGTCGGCGAAGCATGGCGCGAGCACTATTGGCTCGATAAGAAGTCGATGCCAACGGAGCTGATTTATGCTTATCCGCATCCAAAGATTTTGGGTTTGATTATGGACCCAACTAAAGCTGCGACGGTGAAGAGTGTTGTGGATGGATCACTGGCCAGTGAAGCTGGTTTTCAAGCAGGTGATAAACTTGTAACGCTCGAGAAGCAACCGTTGGTCTCCATCGCTGACATGCAATGGATCCTGCATCAGCGCAAAGATGCGGGGAAAATCTCCTTTGTGATCGCGCGAGCCGGTGCGACCAAAGAACTTGATGTTACTTTGCCAGAAAACTGGAAAGAGCTTGGTGACATCTCTTGGCGAGCGAGCTCGTGGGGGCTGCGGCGAATGGTTACTGGGGGATTGCGATTTGAAACGCTTAATGCCGATGAACGCAAAAAGCTTGGCTTGGAATCGCAAGCGGTTGGACTTCGCATTAAACATGTCGGGCAGTTTAACGCTCATGCGGCCGGCAAGCGAGCGGGATTCAAAGTCGATGATGTTGTAACGCAGCTTGACGGCATCCAGCGGCCGATGACCGAAAGCGATTTGATGGCGCATCTCTTGCGAACCAAGCGACCAGGGGATTCAGTGGTTGTCAATTTAGTTCGTGAAGGCAAACCGATCAAATTAGAATTGCCTATCCAGGAGTAAGGTAGCTGGTTTCGTGAGAAACCGGATGCAGTAGAGAGGTCATCGGTGCGCCCGGTTTCTCACGAAACCAGCTACATTCATTCTCGAAAATGCTTCACCTCTCTATCTTCACGCGATATAGCCTTTCATACAGTTCTTCATGTTGTGAGATCATCTTCGAGAGCGAAAAGTGCTCGGCGATTTTCTGCTTTGCTGCCACACCCATCGCTGCCATTCGGTCCGGTTCACGCAGCAGTTGATTGGTGATACGAGTTAGTTGACCGACGTCGCTGAGCGGATAAAGCAGTCCAGTAACATTGTGCTCCACCAGATCGCGTGTACCGGGAATGTCGCTGGCGACGACGGGCACGCCGCATGCCATCGCTTCTAGAATCGTGTTGCTTTGTCCTTCATACAGGCTTCCGTTCCAAAGCAAATCAAAACCGGTCATTAACTCTTGAGCATCTTCGCGGTCACCGACGAGTCGTACGGCCTCATCGGCACCGACTTGATCGCGGTAATGCAGCAACTGTTCGCGTTCTGGACCATCACCAATAATCACGACGCACACATTCTTCAGGGCGACTCGCAGCAGTTCTCCGGACCAAATCAGTTCACGGTAACCTTTCTGCTTCCAGAGCCGTCCGACGGCGCCGACCAGAGCGGCGCGGGGAGGCAGCTTCAGTCGTTCGAAAACTTGCTCGCGGGAAAGCGGAGTTATTTGTGGAGGAACGACGGCGTTGGCGATCACTGTGAAGCGCTCGGTAGTGATGCTATGCGATGCATAGAAATCGACAACCGCTCGGGTGTTGGTAACAATCGTGTCGGTGTATTTAAGCAAGTAGCGATCGACTGCGAAATTCCACCACTGTTTCCATGGATCGACGGATCGTTCGCCTGCAATGATGACTGGCACCCTCGCACGATGCGCTGCGGCGCGACCGTAGCTGTTGGCTGCAAACAACCAAGTATGAACGATGTCGGGTCGCAGTTCTTTTAATTTACGAACCAGCCGCCAGTAGGCAGTTGGATCAAGTTTTCCGCGTTTGCCGATCAAGTGAACTTCAATACCTTGTTCTCGCAGTTCTGCTTCATAGGGACCACTGTGAGTTAAGACGACTACGTGGCATTCGAACTTGGTGCGGTCTAGTCCCGCGGCGAGCAGCGATAACTGCTTTTCAGCCCCGCCTTTTACAAGCGTAGGAATCACTAGACAGACTTTCAATCGCATAGGCTCCGCCATTCAAAGGTACAACATTAGATTTTAGAAAACGATGCTGCACATCGCGCGAGCAGCGAATCCCATGCGGGTAACGGCTGGGAAACTTGTTGCTCACGAGCGCGGGCAATCGCTTGACGGAAAGGGTTGGGAGTGTGGAGCCACTGCGCAACCCTATCACGCAATCCTTCAACATCGTTCTCGCGGAAAGTTAACTGAGAAAGGCTTTCACTGTCAACTAAGGCGCGAAGTTCGGGGCTGTCCGGAGTGAGAAACGGAACCGAGCTCGCGACACACTTGGGAATCAACCAACCGAGTCCGTGACCACGCGCGGGAACGACGCACATGTCAGCCACTCGAAGTATTTCATCAAGGTCTTCGAATGCTCCGGGCATCGTAATCAAGTTGTGCCAACCGTTGTAACGAAGTTGATCGTAAAATCGTCCACGTTCGGCGCTGTCGCCCAACAACCAGAGTCGCAATCCACGATGGTCTTGGACGAGTGGACCGACGGCGCGAATCAAGAACTCGACACCGGCCTTGCGAGTCAGCTCGAGTGGGCAAACAACGACGCGATCGGTGCTGCGGACGAACAGGTCATGATTGATATCCGCAAGCGCATTGCGAGCGGCCGCTCTGACCATATCGGTTCGACTGATCGGGGTGCTCGAGTCCGCGATACGTTCAACTTTGGTTTCTTGAATTCCAATGGCTCGCAGGCGTTGTTGCGCGTCGGCGCGAGGTGCGACGACTATGGAAGCGCGGCGGCAAGCATCGAGCGTTCGTGGTCCGGGCTGCCAGCGAGGATCATAGCCATCGGCGAGTTCCAACGGATCGAAACGAATGACAACCGGTGGTCGACGGAGTCCTGGAACTTGAGTCAGAATGATCTGGGCTTCCAAGTCGGCAGCATCGCAATAGATCACATCAAAGTTGGATCCATTTTTTGAAACCCAATCTGCCAAGCCACGACCGTAACGCGCCGTTCGCATAGGATTCGTCGGCGCGTATTCGAGTCGATGGACGGGCATTTCACGAAAGTCGATTCGCGTGGTCCAGCTAGAATGCCATCGCGGCGTGAGGACGCTTAGGTTCGCGCCACGTGATTGCAGCGATCTCGCCCAGCTCATCAAACGTTGAGTGCTGTCCGAGCAGCTTGGCCAAAAGCGCCGAGTCACGACGAGAACGCGTGGCCCTTCGATCTGCGCTTCGCCCGGCCCTCCGCTCGCCGCTGCGCTCATACCAATTCAGCCTCAATTTCCGTTGGTTCAAGTACTGCCAAGTAGGGCAGATTACGATAGAGATCTTGATAGTCTAATCCATAGCCAACAACAAATTCATCAGGAATTCGAAAAGCGACAAAATCCGGCTTCATGGCAACTGTTTGACGACCTTCTTTGTGCAACAACACTGCGCTGGCGAGGCTTTTCGGCCCCATCAACTGGATCCGGCGCAAAACTTCTTGAAGTGTTTTGCCGGTATCAAAGATGTCATCGATGACTATGACATCGCGATCGGTGACATCAAGCATCATATCGTCGCGAACCCAGAGTTCCCCTGATTGTGTTCCCCCACGATAGCTGCTCGCTTGGATCAGACTTACTCGAACAGGCATGGTCAACCGGCGCATCAAGTCGGCCATGAGGACCAGCGAACCGGTCATGACTGCGACAATCGTCAGTTGACGGTTGCCATACTTTGCCGAAATTTGAGCTGCCATAGCATCGACGCCAGCCTGCAATTGCTGCTCGTTCAGCAAGGTTTTCACAAGGGGATTCCAGTATTTCGAAGTAGCGAGTAGTTTGGTAGAGCGAAGGCTGCGTTAATTTAGCGAAAATAGTCTCTATTTACGACTGGTGGCTCGCAAGGTGCTCACTTTGGCGTAACGGCGCGCGCCGTAGTCAACGCTGTGAAGCGTTTTTCGTAGTAGGGTAGCTGGTTTCGTGAGAAACCGGATGCAGTAGACCGGTCAACGTAGCGCCCGGGTTCTCACGAAACCAGCTACATTTGCTCACATACCGCTAACAGATCTCGCTAACAAACAACTATGCAACCACTGCTCTCTGAACAAATTTTGATTGATTCGCATCCCGACTGGACAGGGGATCATTTTCTTGTGATTTCGCCAGGCCGCTCGCAGATCGGTTGGCAACTGCGAGCCAAGTATCCATCCGCTAAGGTGACGGCCTGGTATTGCGACTTGTATCAAGCGAACGAAGCGAGAACGACCGCTACCGAAGCGGGTAGCGACATCGACATTGTATGCACGACCGACTTGCCGGCGAATAACTATGATGCGGTATTTATGCCGGTTCTAAAACGCGGCGAAGCGGAACTGACGCGTGAGCTAATGCAGCAAGCTCATCAGCGGCTGAAGATGGGTGGATATTTGGCTATGTCGGTTGATAACCCAACTGACACTTGGTTGCATGATCAGATGCGGACCATCTTGGAAAAAGTAACCGTCAAGCAGCATCCACAAGGGCGTGCGTATTGGGGGCGCAAGACCAGTCCGCTGAAACGTGAACGAGATTTCAGTTGTGAATTTGAGTTCCGCGACGAAGATCGCATGATCACTGCGTTCAGTAGGCCCAGCGTTTTTTCACACCGCAAGCTCGACGATGGAGCGCGGCAGTTGATCAAGAACGTTGAGATTGGCCCCGAGGATCATGTATTAGATTTCGGATGTGGCAGTGGTGTTGTGGCTCTTGCATGTGCGGCGAGAACCAATGGCAGAGTGATTGGCGTGGATGCAAACTCACGAGCCGTTGAATGCTTGAATCGCGGTGCCCAAGCCAATGGCTTGCAGAATGTCGAAGCGATTCTCAATAGCGATGGCAAGTTGGGATTGTCTATCAAGATCGACGTGGCACTTGCCAATCCGCCTTACTTTGGTGATCAGAAGATCTGGCAGCACTTTGCGGATGCATGTCTTAGTTGCTTGCGCATTGGCGGCGCGCTATTGATCGTGACAAAGCAACCCGACTGGTTCGTCGACTACATGGATCCCAAGCTCGAATCGTTGAGTGTGGCACAGTCGGGACATTACTTCATGGTTCATGGCTGGGCCTTATAAGTCGTTAAGCAACTCTGTGAGCAGTTTAGCGAGCAAGTGTAGCTGGTTTCGTGAGAAACCGGATGCAGTAGAACGGCCACCAGTGCGCACCGGTTTCTCACGAAACCAGCTACCTTACGAAATCCAATTGCATCAAAACGGCACTTGTACTCCTATCTGATATTCCTTTATACAACGACCATTCGCTCGAAATCACAACTAAAACCAAATTGCAAGCATACAAAGCCGACGTAGCCTTATTAAAAACGCAAAAATATGGAAAAAAATAAACTTCTTCGAATCGTCGGTTTTCCGGCTAATTCAATTTGACCCAGCTGTCTAGGAGTGTTATAGTTCGATCTTAAGTAGCTATTGCTGGGCCGGCTGGACACCAACTCCGCCGGATCATTCGAAATCGACCTTAGTGACTTGGACATGTTGATGAATCAGGAAGATTCACACTACCAAGCCTCTTGCCCCGACCGCGATTGATGCACTTGCTCTTCATGCCACAGTTGATCGATTGGATTGAAACATTCATTTCAAAATTCGGATCGATTAGCCGCGTGACCCAAACCTGAGCTTGACCGAGTGCATCGATGCCACGGCCACTCAACCCTTAGTAAATTTGTGTGTCCGGTTTTTCGAAACCGGGTACTCGAGAGTATCAACGTGTCGATTCGGTCCCGGTGGCATGTTGATTCTGAATAATCACGGGACGAGTTTCGGAGTTTGATAATGGGTAAGAAACTGTATTGCGGTAACCTCAGCTACAGCGTGCGATCAGCACAGCTTGAGCAGTTGTTTCAAGAGTTCGGAAATGTTGTTAGCGCGCAGGTGATCGAGGATCGCGATACTGGTCGCAGCAAGGGCTTCGGCTTTGTCGAAATGTCGACTGAGCAAGAAGCAACTGCAGCGGTCAATGGTCTCAACGGCCGTGATCATGACGGTCGCAGTCTTCAGGTCAACGAGGCACGTCCTCGTGAAGAACGATCTGGCGGCGGTGGCGGTGGCGGTTACGGTGGTGGTGGTGGCGGCGGAAGCCGTGGCGGTGGCGGTGGCGGCGGAAGTCGTGGTGGCAGTGGTGGCGGCGGCGGCGGTGGCGGTGGACGCGATCGCTGGTAGTCAGCCAACTCGCTAACGCTGAGTTGATTTATCTAAGCCAACAGTGCAGGCTGGTTTGCCTGCCTGCACACTGTTGAGCATTCCTGAAATTGGGCGTACTTAGCTGCCTGTTATGGGCCACCTCTCACGGGCGGCCTGTGATGTCTGACGACGCCTGATTTCTGATTTACTACTAATCCAAGTAATAACACTTGGATCATGAGCCTCGCGAATGTGTGGTCGTGATCGCTTTCCACAATTACGTCGAGTCGTCTATGCGAAATTCATCACGTTCGTCATCCCTTTGGTTCGACGACAACGATGATTCGCCCTCTCTGAAAAAAAACGGAAAGTCGCCCGGAAGAACCGCCAGCAAAGAAGTCAACTCAGACAACGCTGTCAGTTCAAAGCCCTCTGTTGAGTCGGATCAGTCCCGCAAACTTGCTAAACGCGGTTTGAGAATCGGTCGATCCCCAGTCGGTAAAGCCGTCTTCGCAACGCGTCGAATTTTTGACGGCACCTGCATTGGCGAAATTGAAGGTGAAGTCATTAGCGACGACGAGTACCGAAGTCGCTATGCCTTTGATCTTGAAAATGGAGCTCAGCTTGAACCTGCCCCTCCTTTTCGATTCGTCAATCATTCCTGCGAGCCCAATTGCGCGTTTGATTTGATCGGAGTCGACCATGTGGATCAACCCAAATCGAGCACGGTTCGCAAGCTATTGATTTTTGCCATTAACGACATCGAATCCGGCGACGAATTGACGATCGACTATAACTGGCCAGCCTCCTTTGCCATTCGTTGCAACTGCAAAGCACCCAGTTGCCGAGGATGGATCGTCGGCAAAAAGAGCCTTGAACGGCTCGCGCCAGCGGACGAGACGCTTTCGTAATCACTTGTTTAAAAACGAAGTCGTAGTCTCTTCTCCAGACCGAGACCACAGGTGCTTGCCGAGTCGAAATGCGATAGAATCACTCGATCGGAATCAAACCATTCGAGACTAATTTATCGAGGATCAATCATGCTGCGACACGTTCGTTATCTGGTTGTTGGCATTTTTTTAACAAGTCCATTTTCGGTTGCGTGCGGAGACTCGACTTGGCCATCGTTCCGCGGAGCTGATCGAACGGGTGTGTCATCGGAGAAAGGACTTCTGCAAAGTTGGCCAGCAGAAGGACCGAAACTTGTTTGGGCAGCTGCTGGCGCTGGGCGCGGTTACGCCAGCGTCGCGATTGCCGATGGTAAGATCTACACACTCGGTGACGGACTATCCACCGCCAAAGATAGCGACGAATATTTGACTTGCTTTGATCAAGCCACTGGCAAGCAGCTTTGGATGTCAAGGACCGGTGAAGCCTGGGCAGACCGCAAACCCGACTGGGGCAGCTCGCGAAGTACTCCCACCATTGACGGTAAGAGCATTTACTTACTAACTCCTCAAGGCGTATTGTTCTCCTTTGATACCGCCGGCAAAGTGCAATGGAAGAGAGATCTCAAGTCCGACTTTGGTGGCAAAAAGGATGATAGCTGGGGATACAGCGAGTCCATTTTGATCGATGGCCCGAATCTAATTTGCACGCCCGGCGGTGAAGCCAACACGGTGGTTGCTCTAAACAAATCCACAGGCGAGAAAGTGTGGAGTTGCTCGCGTGCGGGTGATCGCGGGGCCGGTCATGCGTCGGTGGTGATATCTCAAATCGGCGACACGAAAGTCTATGTCCAAACGACCGGCAGCGGCCCCATGGGCGTTCGCGCAAAAGACGGCAAGCTGATGTGGAAGTACGATATTGAAAAGACGACGGCCGTGATCCCAACGCCGATCGTCCGCGGAGATCTTGTGTTTTTCACTGCAGGCTATGATCGAGGAGGTGCATTGCTGAAACAAGTGCCTACAGCGAGCGGCAATGTAGAAGTGAAGGAAGTCTATCCGCTCAACCGCGATTTACAAAACAAGCATGGCGGTGTAGTGCTGGTTGGAGACTATGTCTATGGCGATGGCGGCGACAAAGGTATTCCACAATGCGCAGATCTAATGACCGGCGCGGTGAAATGGAAAAGCCGTGGGGCAGGCAGCGGTTCGGCGAGCGTCGCAGCCGCAGATGGAAAGCTTTATGTTCGTTATGCCAACGGCATGATGACCTTGGTCAAAGCACAGCCAACGGGATTCGAAGAAGTCGGCAGCTTTAAGATTCCTGACAGTGGGTCGCGACCAAGTTGGTCACATCCTGTTGTCGTCGATGGCAAGCTCTATTTGCGTGAAGGCGATAAGATTCTCTGCTACAACGTCCGTTCTTGAGCGATGGATTGTTGAGCCGTCAGCGCTAGCTAATACTTCAGCGCACTATGGAGCTTTCGATGCCAATGACAGATCTCTCGCTACTTTTGCGGAGCAAAAGGCGACAATGCTGCGCTGTAGTACTAATTGGCCGCAGGTGAACGAGGTAGGCAACGGTCCGTATGGATTCTGCAATGCCCAAGCATGCTAGGGGATTGTGGAATATCGTTGGACATCTTGCTTGTCATGTATGACTACTACTTCGTTCACCCGCGACTAACGCCGACGGCTCACTGGGGCAGTTACTTCGCTAACCGTTTGGCTTCGGTTTCAGCTTGCTTCATGACTCGCATAATATTGCCGCTCATCACTTTGTGGATATCCGCTTCCTTATAGCCGCGGTCCAGCAGGACTTGTGTTAACACAGGGTACTTCGAAACATCTTCAAGCTGCTTAGGAACGGTACTGATTCCATCAAAGTCACTGCCGATGCCGACGTGGTCGATGCCTGCAACCTTGACGATGTGATCGATGTGATCGGCAACGTGATGAACGGACCCAGGAAACACTGGATTTAGAAGTTCGTAAGCGTCCATTTCTTTGCGGACGGCAGCTTTGTCATCGCCGTACTTGGCTTGAAGCGCTCTTCTACGCTCGAACATGTTGCGAGTGTTGATGGTTGACTCGGGAACAATGAAGCCGGAATAGAAGTTGACCATCACCACTCCACCATCGGCTGGCAATTGTTTTAGAATCTCGTCGGGAACATTGCGAACGTGTTCTGCTACGGCTCGCGCAGAAGAGTGCGAGAAAATTACTGGGGCGGTACTAGTGTCCATGGCGGCTCGCATGGTTTCGATGGATACGTGTGAAATGTCGACCAGCATGCCGAGTCGATTCATTTCGCGGACAACTTCGCGACCAAACTCACTCAAGCCGTGTGACTTGGGCGCGTCGCTGCAGGCGTCGGCCCAGTCAAGCGTATCGCTATGAGTGAGCGTCATGTAGCGTGCTCCCATTTCGCTGAGCCGCCGGAGTTTGGCGATCGAATTCTCAATCGCATGACCACCTTCCATCCCAATCATCGAAGCGATCTTGCCAGCACCGCGAATGCGATTCACGTCATCGCTGTTCAGCGCCAATTCGAACGTCTCGGGGTAGCGAGCGATCATGGCTTTGACGATTTCAATTTGTTCAATGGTAGTTTGATGCGCGGCACCGGTTTTTACTGTATCGGCCGGCACGTAAACGGACCAATATTGAGCTCCAACACCTCCCAATTTCAGCCGTGGAATGTCGGTATGAATTTTTGGCTGTGGCTTGGAAATGTCGAGAGCATCGAAGGAGCGCGACGCGTCGGTGCGTACGACCCATGGCAAATCGTTGTGACCGTCAAAAACGTAGCCGCGGGAGTGAATGGCTTGAGCTTCGGCTGAAACCGTGACTAAGGGGCGTTCGACCGGCGCCGATGCGGGTTTGCCTTCCTGGCCGAACACGGTGTCCGCTGCGAGAGTATGTGCCAACCCAGCGGCCAACCCAGCGGATAGCGCAAGGACGGGCAAGAGATTCCATAATAGAGTTTTTCTGGTCGAGCAAGAATTCTCACATCGGCAGCGAATAGATGGCATACAATCAACTCCTTCGGACGGGCCGGAATTCGCGATTCACTTGAGTCGCGAGCAACTAGCCAGTCATAATACTCCAAATCCCGTTTAGATTTTAGGGTTTCGAATCAAGGGACTCGCCACTCATGTCATTCGAAGAAGATGTGCCTCAACCGTTTCTGCCTAGAGTGCGGATGATTTGGTTGTTTGTTGCCATTACTGTGGTCGCTATTGCCCTTGGCATTATTCAAGCCGCTGATCAAGGGCAAGCCTTCGCAGCGGCCCTCGTATTTACATGCGTATTTATTTTTCTATTCGCGCTGTTTTCGGGAACAAGCTTTCTGATTTCTTATTTGTTTGGGTTCGTCGAAAAGAACATGGGCGAGGCAACGATGACATCAAGTCCCTTTGCTGATGGGCGATTGCCAGAACAAATGATTCCACCGACTCCGTCTGAGAATATTTGAGAACGCGGACGGGACCGGAGTCCCATCTTACCTACGGGACGGAAGTCCGATCCTACCTGTTGTAGTTTGCGAGAGACATCGTCATGCAGCATGCCGCTAAAAAACTCCATCAAGTGATTGGCTTGCGGGCGATCGCGTTACTGGCTGTGATGATCTTGGTATCGAGTACTCCAGTTGCTGCGCAATATGCAAATGGCGGTGCTTTTGCGACCCGAGGCTATCGAGGCCGTACGCCGCTGAGCGTAAGTTACAACCTCAATATGGCCCCTTCAATGTCGTTGGGTATTGTCAATGTCAACATCAACGATACCGCAGGACCAAGCAAAGTCGATCGTAAACTAACAGTGGTTTTATACACACATATCTATGGGCAAGCTGCTGACGGTCTTGCTTACCGGTACAACGTTGAGCTGGCTGAGGGGATGACCAAGACCGAATTAGAGATTCCGTTTCCTGCAACCGAAGCCCAGTTTTGTTGGGACGTTGGCGTTTTTGAAGAAGGACGTGACATCGAAGACAAACGTAAAAATAAAAATAGTAACCAGCAAGACTACCATTGGTCCTACAACTTCAATCAGACAGGAAACTTGTTATCGGTTGCGGGATTGATGGCTACAACAGTTGATCCGAAAGCCGAAGCGCGAAATCTTAAAGCTGTTTCGAACTACATCGACGCTCAAGTGAATGCCGCACAACAAGCCGCTAGAGGCGGCGGCGTCGGGACTGTTACAAACAGCAATCCATTAATCCCAGTCGACGAAGCGAGTGGCGATTGGCGTCACTATTTTCCCTATCCAGTTTGGATAGCTTCTGTCGATGCAATTGCTGAGATCAATGACAAGCAAACACATGTTGCTGCCGCCCTACGAACGTATGTCAGCGCTGGTGGAACACTTTTAATTTCTCAAGTGGACACGAACGCGACTATGGTGAGCGTAAATCGTTTACTGAGTGGGCCTGGGGGCAATGCCGAACTAGCGTCTTGGAAATCCATCAGCAAAGCTGCTCCAGCTGCATGGTGGATTCTCGATTCTGAGAACGATTTGAAAGCGGTTACTGACGGTAGCTCAGCCAACTCAACCGCCAGTTCCACCCAAAAAATTGAAGGCGCTGGAGCGATTTTCGACGCGGCGTTGCTTACCGATACGCTCTTGGAAACAGGCTTGGGGAGCCATCGCCACAATATCAATGACGTGATGGCAGCGCTCGGCTTGGACGATGTCTCGCTTGGGCAACTCGAAGAGGGTCGTTCACGACTTATGAACTCGCTGAGCACCGACAAATTGCTTGAGCGCTCCTACGGTCGAGGCAAAATTATTATCTGCAATCGACGGCTTGACGAATTGTTGGCAAGTCAGGTTAAAATGATTGTGGATGCAAAAGCGGACCAATCAGTTTGTGCGCTGACTTCGAGGAGCCACGATGGAAGTTGGTTTTGGCAGAACCTGATACTCGAAGTGGGTAAGCCACCGGTATGGGCATTCTGTGTTATGGTTGTACTTTTCGGCGCCATACTCGGCCCCGGTCTACTGACATTCACAGGACGCATTAAGCGTCGCAGCTTAATGATCTTTCTTGTTCCTGCGGTGTCCCTTGTAGCGACACTTGCGATTGTTTTGTATGGCGTGCTGCATGAGGGCTTCGACACATATGTTCGAACTCATAGCGTGACCTACTACGATGGACCTGCCCAAGTCGCTTTTGGTTGGTCGCGTCAAAACTACTTCAGTGGCTTGCCGCCGCGTGAAGGTTTGAACTTCTCTGTTGAGACCTACGTCCGCCCAGTTGCTCCTGACGATCAGGCTAACTACAGCGGCATGCCGGATCCGCGGCGGAATATTGATGGCACAATAACGGTTGGAGAAAATCAAACTTGGAATGGCTGGCTTAAACCTCGTCAACATCAGCAATTACTTGTTGGTCACAAAGTGGACCCTCGTACCATACCGATCTCAACGAAACGAAATGACTCTGGCAAGTTGGTTATTAAGAACTTGACTGAGATGAAGATACCGTTGGTGGTCTTACGGGGAGATAAAGACGATTATTATCTCGAAGCCGACCTCGGTCCAAACGAATCACGGGAACCGGAGGTTAAGGATCTTGATTCGGTTCGCGTCGCCGTATCACGAATTGGCGCTGATTTTAAGCCGAAAATTCCTCCTGAGCTCGATGGAGGTAGCGATAGCCTACTAAATTTTGGAAGCCCACGTCGCTACAATCGAGCGTACTACGTACAAGCATCCGAGATCATTAACGAAGCATTCAAGCGTTATCTGAGTGATGACTTAGCTCTAGAGCCTCATGAATTCGCAACTTTGGTACCCGAATTCAATGCGCTTGAGGTTCCAATAAAAGGGATTCAATCGGATAACGTCAATCTAGTGATCGGAGTCGATCCATGGTAGCTGCGGCTGGTCATCCGATGATCCAACTGCGACGCTTGTTTCGCTTCTTTGGAAACACGCGCGCGGTGAACGATGTTTCGTTTGAAGTCGAAGCAGGACAGGTCTTCGGCTTTATCGGACCGAATGGGGCTGGCAAAACCACCAGCATGCGCATCTTGGCGACCTTAGACCTGCCCGATTACGGTGACGCGCTAGTGGACGGGTTTTCGGTCATCAACGATCCTGATCGAGTTCGTAAGCGGCTTGGATTTATGCCCGACAACTTTGGGACTTATCCAAACATGAACTGTGTCGAATATCTCGATTTCTTTGCGAGATCCTATGGCTTAGTCGGTCGCGAGCGGACTAAGGCCCTGCGTCACACGTTGGCTTACACGGGACTGGACAAAATTGCTGAGAAGTCGATTCGCGGACTTTCGAAAGGTATGCGCCAACGATTGTGCTTAGGTCGCGCAATGATTCACGACCCCGCAGTGTTAATTCTTGACGAACCCGCCAATGGCCTTGATCCACGGGCCCGAATTGAATTGCGGCATATGATTCGTGGCTTGGCTGCTGAGGGAAAGAGTTTGCTCGTTTCTTCTCACATTCTCACTGAACTGGGAGAGATGTGCGATGCGATTGGAATTGTTGAACGGGGGCAAATGTTAGTGACTGGAACAGTGGCCGAAATCAAGGCTCGTCTGCGACCACATATTGATGTTGTGATTCAGTTAATCAGTCGCGGAGAGGAGCTCGGAAAGTGGCTGCAGTCAAGGCCCAACGTACTGAGTATTCAAGCATCCGATCGAACTGTCCGGTTTCAATTCGCGACAACTGACGAAGCGGAGCAGTCGCAATTGGTGAGTTCGATTGTCACCGCAGGTTTTTCGGTTCTCGAATATGCTACCGAGAGCCGTTCACTAGAAGATGTGTTTTTGCAAATCACGACAGGGGCGGTGCAATGAGTCAAATTTCACTCAGCGGTGAACCAACTCTGCTCAGCAATGCAGTCGGCAGTGAAAGCGAGCATCGCATTTGCCAGATCCCGGAAAAAGGCTGGGAGCGATTGTGGTTGTGGGCGACGGAGAGAATTAATCCGATTGTCGTCAAGGAAGTCCGCCAGTCGCTCAAGAGCAAGCAATTTACCATCGCCTTCGGTCTGACACTGATCGCTGCGGTCAGCTGGACGTTGATCGCTATTTCGCTAATGGTACCAAAGATTTATTACACGCCTGCGGGCGTTCAATTGTTGACTGGGTTCTTTTGTATCCTCCAGTTTCCGCTCATGATCATCATTCCGTTCAGCGCTTTTCGGTCGCTCATAACGGAGATAGAAGACAGTACTTTTGAGCTGCTAAGCATTTCGTCCCTCTCCGCTTGGCAGATCGTACTAGGCAAGATGATGTCCGCCCTGCTTCAGGCCTTGCTTTACCTTTCAGCCCTCACGCCTTGTATAGTGCTGACATATTTACTGCGTGGTGTGAGCCTAGATTCGATTCTCTTCGTGCTAGGACTAACGGTTACGTTCTCGGTTTCTGAAACTGCGCTTGCACTTCTATTGGCAGCCGTTTCAAGAGCAAGAATCTTGCAGGTAGCCGCCACCCTTTTACTACTCATTGGACTCGTGTTCGGTTTTCTTGGATGGACGATCGCTCTCATAAGCGGCGTGATGGTTGAAATGGCGAACATGCCCAAGGAGTTTTATTTGGTCGTTTTCGGATTTACCACAGTCATCTGCGTCGCTTTAAATTTGATTCTTCGATCTGCGGCGGCGGCTATTGATTTCCCAAGTGAAAATCACTCGACGCCACTGCGTAAACGTGTCCTGTTGCTAGTTGGCTTAATCTTGTTTTGGTCGACCTTTGCCGTCGTTGCCAGTCGTGAAGAGGAAATTGCGTTTGTGTTTCTCATCGGGGCTTTCATCGTGTGCATGTTCATCGGCGCCTTGATGACAGGTGAACTGGGAATCATTTCACCACGCGCTCGACGAACGCTCCCTACAACCTTTGCTGGCCGCGTATTTTTGACTTGGTTTTATCCGGGTGCCGGCATGGGGTATATTTTTCTCGTTTGCCTTTTCGCCGCATTAGTCGCCACAATGTGCATTACCGAATTGTATTACTCCCTTAGCATGCAATTGAGCATGGGACGGACGAGCATACAGTACGTCGGCTATCTGCTGTTGTGCTACCTGACGATATATGTCGGCGTTAACCGATTGTTAATGCTGGCTGTCGCCAAGCACATGCCCGCTCGCATGTTAGGCTCTGTGGCCCTTACGGCCGTTTGTTTGCTTGCCATGCACATGGGCCCGCTGCTGCTAGTTTACTCCCTCAATGACTATCGTGAATTTGACTATGGCTGGCATCAAGCGTTCAATATCGTTTGGACCTGTTCCGAAGCGAGTGATGGCCTTTCATTTCCGGTGGAACTGAGTATGGGCATTCTCACCCTAGCATCAATTGCGGTTTTCGGTTTGAATCTAGTACTTAGCACTCGCGACGTAATGCTCGTTCGGATCGCCGAACCGCCACGCGTGCGAGCCGAGAACGAAGTTGCAACAGTTGCTCAAACTCCGAATCCGTTCGCAGATTAGCCGCACCAGAATTAGCTCGACAAATCACCATCCATTTATCAACGCTACGAAACTCAGCCCAAGCACATGACTTTTCCACAGTCCAACGATGACCGTCCCGATCCATCTGAACAACCCATTCGTGCACGAGTGCCGGAACATGTCGCTCGGGGAGCATTTAGTACCGGTGTGATCGTCATGACGGCCCAAACCGAAGTCATTCTCGACTTCATCCAAAATCTTGGTCGCCCGCATCAAATTGTGGCGAGAGTTGTCATGCCGCATAGCGTTCTGCCGCAACTGGTCGATGCTCTCCAACGCAACATGGAGCTTTACAAAAATCGCTGGGGTGAGCTGCCGCACATTCCAACACTTCCTCCTGTTCAAACGACGGTGGCTCAACATGGCAGCGCCGCGCCAGCCGCAACTCCACAGCTTGGACAAAGCAGTTCGATTGCTAGCGGCCAGTTCATTCCACCCACCGAAGGTGGCTCGCCAGGCGCGGGAGGTAGCGGAGGCGGTAATCAACCTGGCACAAACCCTGGTGATGAGCAATTAAGCCAACCTCAACAACCAAGCCAACCTCAGGCTGCCCCGAGCAAACCAGCCGGTTCCGGTTTTCAAGACACCGGAACGCGTCGCCCGTCGGCTCAAGAGATTTATGACGACTTAAAGATCAAAGACGAATTGCTATCCGGCGCATATGCCAATGCCGTAATGATCGGTCATGGCCCGCACGAGTTCAGTTTCGACTTTATTACCAACTTCTTTCCTAACTCGGCCGTAAGTGCACGCGTGTTCTTGTCGTCGGGACAGGTGCCAAGATTCTATGATAGCCTCAAAGGAACTTGGGACCAAATGCGTTCACGCATGCAACCACCGCCGGAGGATTTTCCTGGTCCGACCGATGTGAACGGTTAAGCTCATGAAGTTAATCCTCGCCAGCCAATCGCCGCGTCGTCGTGAACTGATGGAGCAAGTTGGCTACCAGTATGAGATTATCGTACCGAGTGAGTCGGCTGAATGCGGTATGTGCTCAGGTGAGTCGACACCGGAAATGGTCGCGCGCTACGCTTATCAAAAAGCTGCTGACATTCGGCCTCGCATTGACGGCGAGGCAATCATTATTGCTTGCGATACAGTTGCCGATATACAAGGCCAGATGTTAGGTAAACCTCGCGACCGAGAGCATGCTGAATATATGCTTCGTTTGCTGAGCGGCCGAGTGCACCGCGTCTTCAGCGGACTGTGTGTTTGGCGAGTGCCCGAAGGTGAGCCGGATGTTCGTGTTTCGAAAAGCGAATTGATCATGGACCAGCTTAGCGAGTCGCAAATTCAAGATTATCTCGATAGCGATGATTGGGTTGGCAAGTCAGGTGCATTTGGCTATCAAGATGGTCATCCGTGGCTTAAGCTGGTATCTGGCACCGCCAGCAATGTGGTCGGTCTGCCGCTCGATTTACTTGAAGAAATGCTCGAGCCGCATTCGTTTGACCCATAGCCAGCGGCGACGGGAACGGCTTGCAGTTCGCATCACGAGCGGGTCTGCACGGTGTTAACTATCACCGCCCGACCCGAACCCGCATGATGGATACGACTAAGCCGCATTTGAGTAAGTCCTGCAAGCCTTATGTAGACGATCGTTATACGCTATCACGCTACGAACCACTTTCTCGAGCGGGTTCTTATTGGCGCAGAGGTGGTTAGGACCGTTTTGACCCGCTCATAGTGCCAACTGCAAGCCGTTCCCGTCGCCGCTGGCTATGGGTCAAACGATGTTGCTGCGTATACCATAACTGGTAACGCGGTTCCGAGCGGGTTCTTATTGGGGCAGAGGTGGTTAGGACCGTGTTGACCCGCTCATAGTGCCAACTGCAAGCCGTTCCCGTCGCCGCTGGCTATGGGTCAAACGACTGACGTTGCATTCTCGGCTACATAAGCCATCGCTTCACGCATGGCTCCTCGGTCAATAGCATGAACATCGACTGGCTGGCCAACTTGTTTTAAAAGCGTGATCGTCAGCTCGCCACCAAGGTGCTGTCGAAATTCTTCGAGCCCATCGAAAATAACGGACTCATTGAGTGCCGTGTCCCATATGGGCAACTGCAAACCGAGAAGTGTCTTGAGCGTCGCGTCGGCGACTGAGCGTGGCAAATTCAGCTGCAAATAGGAATAAACAGTATCGACGGCCACGCCAATCGCAACCGCTTCACCGTGACGCAGTCGATACTTGGTGATGGCTTCTAACTTGTGTGCTGACCAGTGACCGAAATCGAGCGGCCGAGCTTGCTGCAGTTCAAATGGATCTCCACCGCGAGTGATATGCCACAAGTGTAAAAGAACCGACTCTCGGATAGCATGCGAAGTCTGTGGTTGCTCACGAGCGGCGATCGCTTCCGCTGCACCGGTTAAAAACTGAAAGAACTCAGGACTTTTCAAAAGTGAAACCTTCACGGCTTCAGAAAAGCCGCAACGAAAGTCTCGATCGCTTAGACCTTCAAGCAACCGCTCATCATTCACCACCGCCCAAGGTGTTGCGAACGTGCCTTTCCAGTTCTTCTTATTGAACCAGTTGACCGCGTTTTTAACCCCAACCCCAGAGTCGGCCTGTGCGAGCGTTGTCGTTGGGACTCGGATCAAGCGAATACCACGGTGCGCGATCGCGGCAGCATAGCCGACTGTATCGAGGACAGCTCCGCCCCCGATGACCAACACATAACTGCGGCGATCCAAATTGTCGCGATTGAAGGACTCTAGTAAGTGGTTCACGATAGCAGGATCGTTTTTCACAGCTTCGCCGCCTGGCAAGTGCTCTACAGGCGAGACGAGCTCGACACCCGAATTCGGGTCACTCAACTGTGCTTCGATTCTGTCGGCTAAATGTGAATCCCAGTTGCACAGCCCTTCGTCGATCCAAACTTGAGCTCGAGCTGGGCTTTTTCCACTGTGTTCGAAGAGTTCTGCGACTACTGAAAAATCGTCGCCAAAACAATCTTTTGTGAATCGAAGGCGATGAGTCATCGGAACCGAGAAATCGATGTCATATCGATTCTGCTTCGCTGGCTTGCCGAAAGGATCGCTCATGAGTTTGTTCGGAATGTTCAAGGTGTTGACTAATTGTCACTTGGGAGGCAGGAATGTAAATTGGATCCGCAACTAAAGTTTGTCGCCAGCCAGTAATCTACTTGCTATCTTAACTACGGCCCCTAAGCGAGGCACCCTGCTTTGATTGGGAAACGACTAGTTCGAAGTAAATTCTGAGCACTACAACAGTTTTTGGCGAAGAACTCGACCTAACCCTTCCCGCTTGACTCGGCAACCTGCCTTTACAGCGGTGTACGCTACAACCTTGACCTACAACCTTGACCTACAAGCTTAGCCTAAAACTTGGAACTATCGATGCGCGAACACGGACCATGGAAAATTCTCAAGTCCGAGCAAATGTACAGTGATCCTTGGATCCAGTTATTTCGAGACCAAGTCCAACGACCAGACGGAAAACCGGGAACTTACGCCACAGTTCACCTCAAAGCAGGCGTCTGTGTCATTGCCATGGACGACATCGGCAATTTACATCTAACAAAAGAGTTTCATTACGCGGTCGGTCGCGTGACCATCGAAGGGGTAAGTGGTGGCATTGAAAACGACGAATTGCCCGCCGTTGCCGCAACCCGCGAACTCGCTGAAGAACTTGGCATTACCGCAGGACGCTGGACGCGAATGGGGACCGTTGATCCCTTTACGGCCGCAGTGCTTTCGCCGGTCGAAGTCTACTTGGCTGAAGACCTTTCATTCAATGAAACAAATCCTGAGGGGACGGAGCTTATTGAACATGTAATAATGCCTATTGAGGAAGGCATCCAAGCAGTCCTCGAAGGCGTCATTACTCACGCGCCAACTTGCGTGGGTATTCTGCGAATCGCACTTCTGATGCAACAGAAACAATCTCGTGTTTGAACTACAGATCTTGTTTGCCAACGTGATCGCTCCGCTAGCGGTTGTGCTGGTAGGTTGCCTCGCACTGACACACAAATTCAGTCGTCCCGCCATTCCTTGGGTGCTCGCCGCATGCAGTGGCATTGCGATTTGGACCGCATTCGCCGTTCGAGTCGGCTTTGCTTGGTGGCCTGAAGATGCATGGCAACGAGTGCCCGCAGCGGCGATGATCGTTACCGCGGTCGCAATGCTCGTTGAGTTCTCTCGGTTAAGATCTTCCCGATCATTGAGAGCTTCTAATCCAAGTGAAGATGAGGCTGCAGCCGCTAGATCGGAACCCAGCCGGTCAGCCTCAGACTTGATTCACTGCGTCGCAATTGCCATCGCAGCCGCCATTGCCGCTTGGCTGATCTACCCTCGTGGCGAAGCATGGGCCGAGCTACAAGCGCAGCAGTATCAATGGTTGGCCGTTATTACGCTCGCCGCAAGTTTTGGTTGGTGGGGTATTGCAGGTTGCCGGCCAGTTGTGGCATCAACGGTCGGACTAGCCACGATTCCACTGCTAGTTGCCAGCGCGTTTTTAACGTCGCTATCGCTGATGAAAGTTACTGAGCCGTTGATTGCCGTCGCCACGGTGCTGGGTCTGTGCAGTTTGATCGATTTGTGGCTGACTGGTCGCAGGTCGCTACCAATTCTGTTTGCACCCACATTGTTTGCCATGTCGGGTTTCATCACCGAAGCCAGCATTCAGAGCTACCTTAATTTACCTCGCACGCTTTACTTTCTCGCCATGCTCAGCCCAGCGATTGTCGCTTTGGTCGCGCGAATGTCTCAGCGAAAATCGTCGCGATTTGCGATTGTATCAACCCTCGTGCTCGCTTTATTGCTTGCCTCGGCCATCAGCACCTGGGCCTATATCGCGGGCGAAGTCGGGGCGGAAAAGTGGTAGGGGCGTACGCAGAGTCTTTTCCTACTCGCATCTCTGGCGTTGCCAGGGCAAGAATTTGCCATGCATGTGAAGGACAAAATACGCATTATTCGTCATTGTAGAATACAATGAAAAGATAGGTTAACGGCAATTGCAACTTCTCTTATCAGCTCGGTGTGCCATGGCAAATGATGAATCCAACGGTCAGACCCGGGAGCAGCTGCCAGACCTTTACAGATTGCTTGGCCTCACGCCACTTGAATCGGATATCACCAAGATCCAGCGCAGTCTGGTTGAGATGCAACGCAAAGTCGATGCCGCACAAAAAACGGATGTGAAGTTGGCTCAACGAGCGGCAAAGATCATTGCACTCGCCAAGAAAAATTTGCTCGAAGCGGACCGCAAGCTCAGTTACGATCGGGCCTGGACAAGTGCATTCGGGGCTGCGCGAACAGCCCTACCAAAGGGTGTAGAGAAGGTCGCACAGCCAACCGTCGAAGCCAACGAGCCAGAACTTGAATGGGACTTGGAAGAGCTGGAATCCTACTTGCCCGCCGAGGACCCTCGAAGCCCATTCGACCTGGGTGGATTCTTGCGATACTCGGCCAACCTGCCGGAATTAAATCCGATCGCTGATTACAACAAGCTTCAAGGTTTTCTTGGCGGAACTGCGACCGCTACCATCGCCGCTCCTGAATCCATCAGCGCCGCGAGGCTGATGCCCGATCTAATGCCCGAACACGAGCAACAATACTCGCGCGCCGACCGCGAACCCGCCGAGGTTAGCGAAAGCTATCCTTCCTCTAAACCGCCAGGTGTTGCACAGCGAGTTCCGCAACGAGACTTTGCAAAGCAGATCCGTAGAAAACGCAATCGCGCGATGTTGCTGAGCATTGGCGGAATCGTCGGGTCGTTCGCACTCGTTGCCGGAGCCTATGCGTTTTGGGCATCCAGCACCAAGTCTCCAGTCCAACAGCCCAATCAGTTGGCCCAGGCAACTGTAGCGAGCGACAAGACGAAACCTCTCGTCCCAAAAGACACGAATACGGTGCCCGTCCCTGCGGAAGTACAAGGGAGCGGATTGCCAAAAGTGATGGGACTAGACGGCTCGACCCCTACATCAATGAAAGCAGAGACGGAGAAACCTGCGGAGAATCCTGTCACTATGCAACCGGCACCGCCGATGCAAGCCGAGCCTGCTCCAGCAACAACGCCCGAGCCAGTTACTCCTGCAACCACACCAGCCGAACCGTCACCGCCCGCCCCAGAACCAACTGCAGCGCCGGCTACTGAGCCAGTGTTAACGGATGCGGAGAGATCCAAATGGAGTAAAGCGATGAAAGAGTTATTGAAGACACTCGGCAATCAGGATTTTGTCACCGCAAAAAAACAATTGGCTGAATCGGAGACTCTTGCCAGAACACAACTGCAGAAAGACCAGCACAAAAGAGTTGCTACTGTGGCTCAACTGGCAGAAGAGTATCACGGTTTTCTTGTCGATGCGATACGTGGACTTGAGGCCGCAGAGCCTATTACGATTGGATCGATGGAAGCTTCATTTATCGAAGGCAACGAAAAAGCAATCTTGTTAAAAATTCGCGGGCGAATTCAAACCTTCAAATTAACCGAGTTGCAAGTTGGCGTCGCGAATGCAATCGTTGATAGAAAAATGGATATCGCTCATCCCAGCTCGCTAGCACGCAAAGCTGCCTTTGCTCTCGTACATCCAAAGACAAACGACATTGCGATAAAACGTGCCCGCGAACAAATGGCCGAAGCTGTTGGCTCTCGCGCAGTCGAAGCGGACATGTCGGCTGTCTTCGATGAAAATTATTCACTCAGGGAAAAATAATGTAGCTGGTTTCGTGAGAAACCGGACGACACCGGAAGTGTCCGCCAAAAAACCGGGCTAAACGGTGAAAGCCAGTGACACACAAATAGATGCATTACGCACGGGACGATGGTCCCATGCTACTCGCTAACGCGCAACCGAAATGCCCATTGAGTCGTCGATGGCGTCGTGTCAACAATCAAGGCTGGTTGCAAACTTAGCAGATCTTCTTCACGTGTTGCGTTAGTCGTCGGAAGAATCGGTTCCATCCGAGCGACCACTTCACCGACAGGCAATTCCCAACTGCTACCAGACGCACTCGCCCAAGGACCAGCAAGCTTGTACGTGCTAGCCAAATTCTCGGGTTTTGTCGATGAACGGCAAGCCAACTCGACGATCCAGCACTTCAAATCGGGCACCAAAGTAAAACTGGCCGACCAATGTCCGCGACCCGACATGCCAACTCCAAAAACAACTTCACGACCGTCGCCAAAAGATTGCAAGTGAATCTGCTGAAGCGGTGGTGACTCGGGCCAAGTGCAGCCGCTGTTTCCTTCGGTCGAACGCAAGAGTTCGACATCGCCTAATCGCCATGCGTGGCAGTAGCGATCTGCGACCCATTCAAAGGCCAACTCGCCAAGTTTCCCGCCGTTGAGCGTTAGGGGTTCGGCGGTTCGCTGAGAGCCACGTGTCATAATTTCCTCCGCTCCAAATCGCGGAGCCTAGTCGTGTTTTCTTTGTTGCTTATTCTTCAGTATTTTGCATCATTCGCCACCGCAAGAAAGACTCCAGAAAGCCCTGTATATCGCCTGCCATGACCGCGTGAAAACTATTCTGCATGTATTCAGTGCGAGAGTCTTTGACGCGTTGCTCGGGGTGCAGGAAGTAGTTGCGAATCTGCGATCCGAAACCTTTCTGCCTCACCTTGCCTTTGTATTTTGCCAGTTGTTCTTCTTCGCGTTTTTCTTCTTCAACACGAGCCAAGCGAGCCCGAAGCAGCTTCCAAGCTTGCGCTCGGTTTTTGTGTTGACTGCGTTCTGCTTGGCAAGCTGCAACGATGCCAGTCGGAATGTGAGTCAACCGAACGGCGCTGTCTGTCTTGTTGATGTGCTGGCCACCCGCACCGCTCGCCCGGTAGGTGTCTTCGCGCACATCTTTCTCTTCGATTTCTACCTCGACCGAATCATTGATTTCAGGCGAAACGTCTACGGCCGCAAAACTTGTCTGTCGCTTACCTTCAGCGTTGAAGGGACTGATCCGCACCAAGCGATGCATCCCTTCTTCACCTTTCAAATACCCATAAGCCATCGGGCCACGAATCGCTATCGTTGCCTGCGTGATCCCAGCCTCTTGGTTATCTTGTCGATCCATCAATTCGATCGAGTATTCGTGGTCCTTGGCCCAAGCAATGTACATGTTGAGCAACATTTCTGCCCAGTCATTCGCGTCGACGCCACCATCCCGAGCATGAACACTTAGCAAAGCCCCCGAAGCATCGTGCGTCCCGTTCAAAAGGGCTTTCAGTTCTAGCTGCGAGACTTCATTCTC
The DNA here is from genome assembly GCA_031412515.1 of Planctomycetia bacterium. Taxonomy (GTDB): domain Bacteria; phylum Planctomycetota; class Planctomycetia; order Pirellulales; family Pirellulaceae; genus Aureliella. Next base: position 24,618 of record JANODD010000167.1, read on the forward strand.
CAGCCGATCCAATTCACCGACGACATCCCCGCGCAGCGAATCATCCTCGGCAAGCATCCCGATCAAGCCCAGCAGGTCTTCCGAAGCGGCCAATGCCTCTTTCAGCGGTGCGGCGATCGATCGCAAGTTCTTCAGCTCGCCGACGGTTGCCTGAGCTTTATCTTGGTTGTTCCAGAAGTCTTGGGCCGCCATCTGGCTTTCGATGGTGGTGATTTGCGCAAGCTTATTATCGTAGTCAAAGACTGTCCCGAAGTTGCGTAAGTCGTTGGCGGATCTGGGTTGCTCGATCCTCCAATTCATTTTCGCTCATCGGGACGCCTCGCTGATCTTGTTGATAGAAACTGTTTTGACGTGCAAAAGTATAGCTGCGTTACTGGTTTCTTTAAATCCCACGCAATTTCCAAGCCGCAAATCGTTATTAGTGCTTTGTCCAAATTGGGCTTAGGGTTGCTTGCGTCTGGCTGGCACGCTTAGCACGCTCTGAGGCTATGCGAAGGGTGTGTTTGCACCACTATTCCGCCATGCGAGAGCTTAACGACTGAAATCCCAAGTGTTTTCAAGTTTCAGCCTGCCCCTCATTTCATGTTTCCCCTCCCATGACTTACAATGCTGCGCACCGCCAAAAAGCAGCTTGACGAAGCCGTGAATTGGACATCCTTGAACGATTTGGGAGAGAAATATGAGCGTTTGGCCGATTGGCGTATTCACCAGCATTGATGCAGGCTTAGGAGTTAAACTCGAAGTCGCTCGGGAACTTGGCATCCCAACAATTCAGCTGCATGCCCCACATCGGAGCACTCGTACGGCTGAAAACGCCGAGCAATTTATTGCCAAGCTGGAGCAATTCAATATTCAGCTTACGGCAGTCTTTGGTGGTTTTGAAGGCGAGAGTTACGCCGACATCCCGACCGTTTCTGAAACCGTGGGCTTGGTTCCCCCGGCCACCCGAGCCGCACGTTTGCAAGAGATGAAAGAGATCAGTGACTTCTCGCGGCTGCTTGGTTGCGATGTGGTTGCACTCCATCTCGGATTTGTACCTCATTCACCGAGCGCCACACTTTATCAAGAGATCGTTGAAGTAACGCGACAGCTTTGCGACCACGCAGCTCGCAACGATCAAAGTGTTCACCTTGAAACCGGTCAAGAAACGGCCGAAGGTTTGCTGCAGTTTATTGCCAGCGTCGAGCGCAGCAATTTGTTCATCAACTTCGATCCAGCCAACATGATTCTTTATGGCACCGGTGAGCCGATCGAAGCTCTCCGGAAAGTCGGCAAGTATGTCCGAAGCATCCATTGCAAAGATGCAACTTGGAGCGACCAGCCCGGTGTGACCTGGGGTCGTGAGATGCCACTGGGCAAAGGCCAAGTCAACATGGAGCTTTACCTTCGTACGCTCAAAGAGATTGGCTACACCGGACCGCTGACCATTGAACGCGAGATCCCTCAAGAGCCTGAGCGTCAGAAGGAAGAAATTGGTTCTGCGTCGAGCTTGTTGGCTCAACTGCGGAAACAAATTTTGGGAAGCTAGTATAGGTAGATGCAATTATAAGATGTAGCTGGTTTCGTGAGAAACCGGATGAAGTTGCGAACTAGCTTCACCCATCCGGTTTCTCACGAAACCAGCTACACAACCGGCTGCATCCGGTTTCTCACGAAACCAGCGACAAAACAATTGGCTCAGCCCATAAGAAATTTGCTGCCCATGAACCTCTTGTTTCTATGTACCGGCAACTACTATCGCAGCCGCTTTGCGGAGTACTATGTTCGTCACAGAGCAAATGAGCTTGGGTTGGACTGGAGCATCGATTCGAGAGGGCTGGGACTGACAAGCAGCAACGTTGGACCTTTGTCGCAATACACCATTGCTGAGTGCAATCGACTTGGAATTCTATTTCAACCATGTCGACTTCCACTTGCGCTCAGTACCTCCGATCTCGAACTGGCTGACCGGACGATCGCATTGAAAGAATCTGAGCATCGTCCGCTCATGCAGCGACTGTTTCCTGAATGGGAATCTCGCATTACCTACTGGCACGTTCATGACATCGATTGCGCGACGCCTGAGGAAGCCCTCCCGCAACTTCGCCAATTGCTCGACGAACTCGTCCAACAACTTAGCATTGAATGTTCACTGGGAATCAAGCAATGAAACTCGCACGACCCACTTGGCTAGTCAGCTGGTTGCTGTTGTTCGCAGTTGGGAATGCCGTCGAGCCGACGTTTCGCGATGTTGAATACGCGACAGTTGGATCAAAGTCACTCAAGTTGGATTTGTACTTGCCAGCCGAACAGGCTGTGCGACCGGTCATCGTTTGGGTTCATGGTGGAGCTTGGAGAAGCGGATCGAAAACCGACGTTCCAATCACACCGATGCTGTCAGCCGGCTTTGCGATCGCAAGCGTTGACTATCGACTGAGCCCCGAAGCACCATTCCCAGCTCAGATACACGACATCAAAGCGGCCATCCGGTTTTTGCGGGCTAACCAGGAAAAGTATCCACTGGACTCCAATCGATTTGTTATCGCTGGAGCGTCAGCGGGTGGACATCTTGCGGCCTTAGCGGGTGTCAGCGATGGTGTCACTGAACTTGAAGGGAATGTCGGCCAGCATCTTAAGGTCTCATCGCGTGTGCAATCAATTGTTTCCTTTTTCGGAGCGTCGAATCTCCAGACCATCTTGGCTCAATCGACTCCATTCGGCCTCAACATGCGAGTGCCTGCCCTGGAGCTGTTTCTCGGTGGTCAGCCAGATGCTAAGCCTGAACTTGCTCGCTTAGCCAGTCCAGTGGCACATGTCGACAGTAACGATCCGCCGCTATGGCTTTTTCATGGAGATCAAGATCCTCAGATGCCAATCAGTCAAGCTCATGAGTTACAAGGTGCTTACAAGCGTGCCGGATTACCGGTCAATTTCGCGGTGTTGCACAACTCAAGACACGGTGGCCCTGAGTTCTTTCAGGAAGAAATACTGCGTAAACTAAGTGAAGATGTGTTACAAGCATTGGGCGACCACCCGCCGAAATAGGCCATCGGAAAACGCCATCGAAATAGGCCGTCGAAATAGGTAGCTGGTTTCGTGAGAAACCGGATGCGGTGGAAGTGGTTTCTCGATTCATCCGGTTTTTTACAAAACCAGCTACATTAAAACGGCCATTCCTTCGCTGTATTTCCTTTACCTCGACACGGCAAGATTGCTAAAAGGAGCGTATTGATTTAGTCTAGAAGTACGGATTTGCTTCGTACTCGACGCCACTAAAGTCTTTCGAGTAGGAGTACGAGTACTGCAAAGCCTGAGTACGAGTAGGAAAAGACATCGTCCACCCGATTTCCCGCCCAATTGCTTCCGAACGAGGTTCTGTGATGGATCCAAGACTTGAACAAGATTTACAACTGTCTCGCCGACAGTTTTTTGGTGACACTGGAATTCGCTTGGGCTCGTTGGCATTGGCGGGATTGGTTGCAGGTAGCAATCGCGCATCAGCCGATCAAGTGATGCACCGAGCCCTCGAAGGCTTGCCTCATTTTGCTCCTAAAGCCAAGTCGATCATCTATCTGCACATGAATGGTGGCCCCTCGCAGATTGATATGTGGGATTACAAACCGGTTCTCAACGATTACTTTGACAAAGATCTGCCCGATTCCATTCGCAAAGGGCAGCGAATCACGACGATGACCAGCGGACAGAGTCGACTGCCGGTCGCGTCGAGCAAATTCAAATTCAAGCAGTACGGCGAGTGCGGGCGATGGGTTAGCGAATTGCTACCGCATACCGGACAGTTGGTCGATGATATTGCCGTAGTCAAGACAGTTCACACGAACGCCATCAACCATGATCCAGCCTGTACGTTTGTAATGACTGGCAGCGAAGTACCGGGCAAGGCAAGTCTCGGTAGCTGGTTGGCTTACGGGTTGGGAAGTGAAAGCAATGACTTGCCAGCCTTCATCGTGCTGACACCAAGCTGGTCGGCCAAGGCTGCTGCTCAAGCGCTGTTCACACGAATGTGGAGCAGCGGATTTTTGCCGACACGATTTAATGGCGTTGCGCTGCGTAGCGGTGGTGACCCGGTGCTGTACTTGCCGAATCCACCAGGCGTCACGCGCGATGATCGTCGCGCTATGCTCGACTCCCTGGCAAGTTTAAACCAACATCGTTTCGGTCAACTGGGCGACCCAGAGATTCAAACGCGCATCGCGCAGTACGAGATGGCCTTTAGAATGCAGAAGAGTGTCCCCGAGTTGACTGACTGGCGCGATGAAAGTGAAGCGACACTGGAAATGTATGGACCAGCGGTTAGGGAACCCGGAACATTCGCGGCCAGTGCGTTGTTGGCTCGACGCTTGGTTGAACGCGGCGTCCGCGTAGTGCAGTTGTTGCATCGCGGTTGGGACCAGCACGGAAACATCGCTGGCGACTTGCCTGCCCAGTGCGGCGATATCGATCAACCCACGGCGGCTTTAATACGCGATCTTAAACAACGCGGTATGCTCGACTCGACATTGATTGTTTGGGGCGGCGAGTTCGGAAGAACCGTTTATTGCCAAGGTGGTTTGACGCGTGAGAATTATGGTCGCGATCATCATCCGCGTTGTTTTACGATGTGGATGGCTGGTGGTGGAATTCGCGGAGGCATTTCAATCGGCGAGACAGACGACTTCAGTTACAACATCGCCGAGCGACCTGTGCACATCAACGATTTCAACGCGACGATTTTGCAATGCATGGGAATCGCTCATGAGAAGTTCACATTCCAGTCCCAAGGCTTGGATCAGCGTCTGACCGGCGTCGAACCCGCTTCGCCAGTAAAAGAGTTGTTGGCTTAAATTTAGGTAGCTGGTTTCGTGAGAAACCGGATGCGGTAGATAAGGTCTCTGGTGCGCCCGGTTTCTTACGAAATCAGCTACATTTGTTCGCGAAAATGCTGCTTCTCAACGAGTCGCCGCCAAACGAACTCACACCCACACTCCAGCCAGTGGCTTGTTAGTTTAGTCCGGTTGGCTTAAGCTCTTCTGCATGAAAATCGAACAACTTTCCGCCGTTGAATTGGGTCGCAAAATCGCTTCGCGCGAGCTCTCTAGCCACGAAGTGACTGAGCATTTTCTGTCTCGCATAGCGGCCGATAAGGCTGTCAATGCATTCACACATATTGCCAGTGAAAGCGCTCTTATTCAAGCCGAATCGGCTGACAAAGCGATTGCTGCTGGATCGCTGGCTGGGCCGCTAGCTGGTGTTCCTGTTGCGATTAAAGACGTGCTTTGTACGCTGGATTCGCCAACCACTTGCGGGTCGAAGATGCTTCAAAATTTCAAGGCACCCTATGCCGCGACGGCTGTAAAAAAGCTGCTCGATGGCGGGCTGGTGATGCTGGGCAAGACGAACATGGATGAGTTCGCGATGGGTGGCAGCACGGAGACGAGCGTCTTCGGGGTGACTCGCAATCCATGGTCGCTGGAACGGACGCCGGGAGGGTCGAGCGGCGGGGCGGCGGCGGCTTTGGCAGGCGGAATGAGTCCCCTGTCGATCGGCTCGGACACGGGCGGATCGGTGCGACAGCCGGCAGCGTTCTGCGGTGTCTGTGGGTTGAAGCCAACTTACGGTCGCGTCAGCCGTTCTGGTCTGGTGGCGTTTGCAAGCAGCTTGGATCAAGTCGGACCGCTGGCACATCACGTCGAAGATCTGGCGGCTTGCTTGGAACTACTGGCGGGTCATGATCCACTGGACAGCACATCGCTGAATGCAGATGTTCCAAAATACACACAGTCATTGAACGAGCCGCTGAAGGGTTTGCGAGTCGGTGTGATACGCGAGCACGTTGAACATGAATCGCTTGACGATCGCATTCGCAAAGCGGTGCTCACAAGCCAAAAGATGCTTGAAAGCCTGGGAGCAACGATCGTCGAAGTCCATTTACCGCACACGGCATTCTCGGTAGCGACTTATTATCTGGTTGCGCCAAGCGAAGCCAGCAGCAATTTGGCTCGTTACGACGGGGTTCACTATGGTTATCGATCGATGGGCGATGCAAAGTCAGAGTCACCTTTGGATGCGATGATTGCTCGCAGTCGCAGTGAAGGTTTTGGTCCTGAGGTCAAGCGACGGATCATGTTGGGTACGTTTGCGTTGAGCGCGGGTTACTACGATGCGTATTACAAGAAAGCGTTGCAGGTTCGCCGATTGATTGCCGACGACTATGCCAAAGCGTTTAACGAAGTTGACGTGTTGCTCGGCCCGGTCACTCCGACGCCCGCTTATAAGATCGGCGAAAAAACCAATGACCCAGTCGAAATGTACTTGGGAGATCTTTTCACCGTAGGAGCCAACTTGGCAGGAATTCCTGCGATTTCGATTCCGGCAGGTTTTACCGACGATCAGTTGCCATTGGCCATACAGTTGGAAGGACCCGCTCTCGGCGAGGCGAAATTGCTGAACGTTGCGTTCCAGTTGCAGCAAGCTGGTTTGTTTACTCCGGCATTGTCGCCTTTTGCTCCGCAAAAGTAGCGTTGGGCTTGACAATGGCATCGAAAGCTTCGTTCCGCGATTTAGTCCAAGTTGCTTTCAATACAACCCAGGCAGGATGCCTAGGCTACGACGTCACCTCGTCAGTAGTTGGGGCTTGATTTATGATTTGAGAATACGTGGCGGACGCTGCCAGCGTCGGCCGAGAGCCGGACGCTGGCAGCGTCCGCCACGATGGATTTACAATTAACCTAGAGGATTAAACGAATGAGTGTTCTTGTCACAAAACCTGCACCGAATTTCAAAGCCCAAGCTGTGATGGCTGATGGATCGTTCAAAGAAATCAGCTTGAGTGACTATGCGGGCAAATACGTTGTATTATTCTTCTACCCGCTCGACTTCACTTTCGTTTGCCCGACTGAAATCATTGCCTTTTCAGATCGTGCAGCAGAGTTTTCGAAGCTGGGTGTGCAACTGATCGGTGTCAGCGTCGATAGCCACTTCTCGCACTTGGCTTGGCGAAACACCTCGCGCGATCAAGGCGGTTTGGGAAATATTGAGTATCCACTGGTGGCTGACCTGAGCAAGCAGATTGCTCGCGACTACGATGTGCTGATCGGCGACACAGTTGCTCTGCGCGGACTGTTCTTGATCGACCAGAAAGGTATCGTTCGCCATCAAGTTGTGAACGACCTGCCGCTGGGCCGCAGTGTCGATGAAGCCTTGCGTGTAGTGCAAGCTCTGCAATTCGTTGAGAAGAACGGCGAAGTCTGTCCAGCCAATTGGAAGGAAGGTGCTCGCACCATCAAACCGACTGTGCAAGATAGCAAGTCGTTCTTCCGCGCCGAGTATGCTTCCTAGTCAAAATGAAAAATGCACGAGCCGTCATCCGTCGGCTCGCGCATTTTCGTCTCGTTGAAAAAAATCGGCAGTGGCATACACACTGCGTGAAGCACTAAAGCACTCCACACATTTTGCCCCGGCATATGCCACTGCCTATTGATCCAGTAACTCGATGTGTCTCTTCGTCGTTGTGTCTTGTCGTGTCTTGTTGTTGGTAACGCTGAGTTCTGCGGCTAACTCTTACTTTGCTTTGCGTTTTCCGTGTCTTAGTACTACAGTTATCGCCAAAAGACCCTACTCCCCTTGGGGCGAACAAGCGCCATTTACTTACCAATTTTAGTGGCGTATGCTTCCAGCTTGCGATTCTTAATCGCCTCCTTCTTGATTGCCTGCGATCCTCCTTAGACCACATGCCCCCAGGATTTAAGCTTTGATGCGCATCACCGGCTTTGAAACTTTTGATCTCCGCTTCCCAACATCGCAGAATCTTGACGGATCGGATGCAATGAATCCGGACCCGGACTACTCAGCCGCTTATGTGATATTGAAGACTGAATCGCAGGAGTTATCCGGCTATGGAATGACGTTTACGATTGGACGCGGCAATGAGTTGTGCGTGGCGGGGATTCGTTCGTTGGCAAAGTTACTGGTCGGCCAATCGCTTGAGTCGCTGATGGCTGAGCCTTGGAAGATGTATCGACGGCTGACCGGCGATAGTCAACTGCGTTGGGTTGGTCCAGAGAAGGGTGTGATTCATTTGGCGGCCGCAGCCGTCGTCAATGCCGTATGGGATCTTTGGGCCCGGATGAATGGCAAACCAGTTTGGCAGTTGATCTGCGAAATGTCGGCTGAACAGTTTGTGGCGAGCGTTGATTTTCGGTATATGTCTGATGCGATTACGCCCGCACATGCACTGGAACTATTGCGACGAAATGAAGGGACAAAGTCAACTCGCATCGAGTACTTGAAAGCTGAGGGCTACCCGAGCTACACCACTTCGGCCGGGTGGCTCGGTTACTCGGATGAAGCTCTGCAAACCAAGTGCGAAGACTTGAAGAGTCGCGGGTGGTCGCACTTCAAAATCAAAGTCGGCCGCGACTTGGAAGACGACAAACGGCGATGTCGAGTGCTCCGAAAACACATGGGCTACGATGCGCACATGATGATCGACGCCAATCAAGTTTGGGACGTGCCCGAAGCGATCCACTGGATCCGCGAATTGACTGAGTTCCAACCGTGGTTCGTAGAAGAGCCTACCTGCCCTGACGACATTTTGGGGCATCGGAAAATCGCTCAAGCAATTGCACCGATTCGGGTGGCGACAGGTGAAATGTGTCACAACCGAGTTATGTTCAAGCAGTTTATGGAATGCGGCGCGATGCAGGTCTGCCAGCTCGATAGCTGCCGTTTGGGGGGCGTCAACGAAGTGCTCGCCGTGATGCTTTTGGCGGCTAGGTTCGACATTCCTGTCTGTCCGCATGCTGGAGGGGTGGGGCTGTGCGAGTATGTGCAACACCTGAGTATTATCGATTACGTCTGCGTTTCGGCGACATTGGACAACCGAGTGGCCGAGTATGCGGACCATTTACACGAACACCTCCACGATCCAGTTGTAATGAAAAACGGTCGCTACTTGCCCCCTGAGAACCCCGGCTACAGCGTCCAATTCACCGATTCAGCCATCAACGGCTTCAGTTTCCGCTCGTAGCCTAGGCATCCTGCCTGGGTCAACCTTCCGTAGCCTAGACATCCTGCGCATCCTGCCTGGGTCAGCCCGCTCGTAGCCTAGGCTTCTAGCCTAGGAGATCCCTGGTACGATTAGTCACATAACCCCACATCCCGCCGCCATAGAATCCGACCAGTCGCTCAAGTTACGAACGCCGCTTTATGCCAACCATTGATCCAACGATTGAACGCCAGCGGCTCCGCCGACGGACGTTCGCAATTATTTCGCACCCTGACGCTGGCAAAACGACGCTGACAGAGAAACTGCTCCTGTTTGGTGGCTCAATTGAAACCGCTGGTGCCGTCCGCGGACGCAAGAATCAAAAAGCGGCAACTTCGGACTGGATGGAGCTTGAGAAGCAGCGTGGGATCTCGGTCAGTTCAACAGTGCTGACGTTTGAATTCGATAGCTGCCAAGTCAATCTGCTTGACACACCTGGTCACCATGACTTCAGTGAAGACACTTATCGAACGTTGATGGCCGCTGATGCCGCGGTCATGGTCATCGACTTGGCCAAAGGTGTCGAAGCTCAAACGGAGAAGTTATTCCGCGTTTGTGCCTTGCGAAAGATCCCTGTTCTGACGTTTGTAAACAAAGTCGATCGAACCGGTTTGTCGCCACTGCAGGTGCTTGACGACATCGAGCGTAAGTTCTCGATTGAAGCTGTGCCGCAGACTTGGCCGATCGGTACGGGCGCGGATTTTTGCGGCTTCGTGGATTTACTCGATGAACAAGTCCATCTGTTCCAGCAACGTGATAGTTCACGACGTATTAAGTCGACCAAGTTGAGCTGGGCTGAGTTCGCGGAAGAACACGCGACGATCGCGCCGATCCAAACTGGTGCCACGGCCAACATGCGCAACTATTCGACCGAAGCGCTGGTCAAAGCAGTGCACGAAGAAATTGAATTGGTGCAAATGGCGGGCGCGACACTTGAACAGGAGAGCTTTTTGTGTGGCGAGCAAACTCCGGTTTACTTTGGTAGTGCGCTGACAAACTTTGGTGTGGAGCATTTCCTGCGAGGCTTCTTGCGACTATGCCCGCCACCCTCGGATCGACTTAGCAACATCGGTCCGATTGCCGCTAGCCGTCCTGAGTTTGCAGGCTTCATATTTAAGATTCAAGCCAACCTTGATCCACGACATCGAGATCGCGTCGCTTTCGTTCGCGTCTGCTCAGGTAGATTTGAACGCGATATGGAAGTCACTGTCGCTCGCAGTGGCAAGAAGATTCGAGTGCCTCGCGCGCTGCGGATTTTTGGCCAAGATCGTCAAACGATGGAAGAAGCTTTTCCGGGCGACATCATCGGCGTGATTTGTCCAGGCGAGTTTCAGCTGGGCGATACGCTGTGCCAAGGTGAGCCGGTCCATTATGAAGCCCTGCCTCAGTTCTCTCCCGAGTTCTTTGCAGTCCTTGATTGCCCTGATACGTCGCGCCGAAAGCAGTTCGATCGCGGCTTGTCGCAGTTAGTCGAAGAGGGTGCCATTCAAGTATTCCTCGACGCTCGATCGACGCGCCGCGAAATGATTTTGGCTGCAGTGGGGGAATTGCAGTTTGACGTGGTGCGGTTCCGCTTGGAGAGCGAATACAACACACCGACCACATTAAGCATGCGGCCTTTCAAGCTCGCTCGATGGATCAATGTTACGCCTGAGCAGATCGCAACGCTAAAATTGCCCTACGCAGCCAAGCTGGTGAAAGACCAGTACGGTCATCATGCTGTGCTACTGCAATCCGAATGGGACGTTCAGCACGTCGAGCGCGAAAATCCCAAGATTCGCTTCGATGCCATCCGCGTATCTAGTTTCGAACAAGCCATCGCAGAACGCGCCGCAGAAACGACAGTTTAGCGAGTGTCGCACAATTGTCCCAATTGTAGCTGCATAGTTGAAGAGGCTGGAAGTTAGATGTTAAGAGGTACAATTGAGACATTGACTTTTCCCAAATGTAGTTTTGCGATACCCAAATGGGCAACGCTGTGAAGCATTTTTCTTAGTAGGGTAGCTGGTTTCGTGAGAAACCGGATGCATCAGAAAGGTCACTTGTGCGCGCCGGTTTCTCACGAAACCAGCTACATTTGCTCGTTAAAATGCTTCACAGCGTTGCCAAATGGGATGTACTCGCAGCGTTACTTCTGAATTTCCAGTTTTGCAAACCGGCCACTGGAACCTACAGCGTAAACCGAGCCTGTAGGACTAACTTCCATTGCATGAAAACCAATCGACGAAAATCGCTTCCAGTGATCAGCGTCGCTGGATGTAAAACTGCTCGTTGGACCGGTTGCAATGAAAAACTTTGATTGTGCGGCAACGACAGCTGAAACGAACGCTGAAGGGGGCTGAGTGGCGAGTTGCCAAGCCTGCCCCATGTCTCGACTAAACGCAGCAGTTGTGGTTGATGCCGCTTCAGGTCGGTAATCGCCGCCCACTGCGATTAATTGTTTTAAGTCAGAGTTCATCGCGATGGAAAACACACCTGCGGCGGTGTCGCTAACTAACGGGCAAGCTCCTGCGGTCCAACTTTTTCCAAAGTCATTGGTTGCGTAGATTCGCGAAGTGGGTGAGGCAGTGCCACCGGTACCGATCCAAGCTCGGCCGTCTTTGCCCACACACAGCACCGAATTGCTCGCTGCGAATCCTCCTTCTTTTTCTGTGGCAAGCGGAATTTTTTCAGGTGGAACCGCTTGCCATGTTCGCCCACCATCGGCGGTGGTCACAATCAAGAGGCGACCATCAACAGGATCGCTAAAGGCAAGGCCACGCTCGGCGTCCCAAAATCGCATTGCGTCAAAGAACGCCGCCGGTGAAGGATGGCGAAACACTTCGTTCCATGTCTGACCCGCATCACGGGTTTGAAAAATGACCGCGGGTGTTCCTGCACTAGCAATCGTGGCATGTTGACTATGCATGGCTACGATCGAACGAAACTCTAACTTGTCAAATCCTTTTGGTCCGCAGCTCTGCCAATTCTTGCCGCCGTCGATGGAGCGAACCACCGTCGCGTTTGCTCCGCTGGCCCAAAGCGTTTGGTTATCGACAACACTCAGCCCGCGAAGGCTAGCATCACAGCCAGTCGAACCCTCATGCCATCGCAGCTCTTGAGTCCAAGCGGTACTTGGAAAAACCATGCAAACGAAAGCCATAATGCAAAGAGAACCAAGGTAGTGAGATTGCATGGAAATTCCGTCTTTTCTCGGCGAACGCCACCGCACTTCGTTTATGGATCGCCCGGAAATGGTTTCTTTTCGTACTCGTACTCGGGCATTGCGGTACTCGTACTCGACTAATTCGTTGAATCGAGTACGAGTACAAGTACCATTTATCGAGTACGAGTACGACTTGAGTTCAAAGCGAAGTGACGACCAACGAGAACTGCGAAAATTCCGTCATTTTCTAGTAAACCCCACATTCCCGGCAGCTTAAGTTGCCATTGAAGCGGGCTATGTTTTGTCAGTATAAGCCAATGTCGATTTTCTTTTGGTAAGGTACGAAAACATGCAACTGCGATTCGTTGGGTTGGTATTAGCTATTGCGGCGCAATGCATCACGCTAGCAACGAATCTGCACGCCCAAGCGTGGCTGACCGACCGGTCCTATGCCGCTCCCCAATTACCAACGCCCCCGGATCTGCCGTCCGTTCCACCAGCAGTCGGCTACAGCCAACCACCGCCACCTTTGGCACCCGAAGGTGCGCCGTCGGTTTTTGCCCCAGATGTTGCGACCATCGAAGCCACTGCGGAAACAGACAACTTCGTGTGGTTCATTCCGTGGACATGGATTCCCAAAGACGGTTGGAGCAACAGCGCGGAACTTGGTATTAATGGATCATCGGGGAACGCTGAATCATTTAGCATCCAAACCGGGACGCGTTTCAAACGAAAAACCGATTTTACGTTGTTCGATGTCCGATTGACGCACAATAACACTCGCGCAAACGGCCTGGAAACCCAGAACAATACGTTGCTTTATACCGACTTCGAGCGATTCTTAGGCAAGTCGCCTTGGTCACTGTTCACCAAGAATGGCCTGGAAGCGGACAAATTTAAAGCTTTTGATTTCCGTTACTTCATAAACAGTGGTATAGGTTACAACTTCTACAACACCAAGGACCTGAAACTTACCAGTCGCTTCGGTGCTGGTACATCGCGAGAGTTCGGTGGTCCAGATGATCGGTGGGTGCCTGAAGCACTTTTAGGTGCTGATTATGAGCACCAAATTACCAAGCGAAATAAAATCATTGCGAAGGTTGATTACTTTCCTGAGTGGACGGATTTCAATAATTTTCGCTTGATTTCTGACGTGTCTTGGGAGTATTTGCTCGACGATAGAGGGAATTTATCGGTCAAGCTTGGAGCGCTGGATCGATATGACAGTACACCCAATGGTCGCAAACCCAATGACGTGAATTATTCGGCCCTGCTGCTGTATAAGTTCTAAATAAACGGTCCGCTAGCCGCGGATTTGTGAGCCGACGGCGCTAGCTAGCCGCGAGTGAACGGAGTGGCTGTCGTTCATGACTATCTATTCATCTAATACCAATTCTCTTGATGGAGATTGCCGCGCATTGGATAGGCATCCATCGATGTGAGTCATACGCTTCGTTCACCCGCGGCTAGCGCCGTCGGCTCACACTAACCCGCCCCTAGTTTCTGGGCACGACGTTGTCTTCGGGCCCGATAATAGTATACAATCTCATATGAAAATACTCTTTCTACATGGCTGGCACTCCGTTCCTGGTGGGGTCAAGCCAACCTATTTGCGACAGCAATCTTGCGATGTTATCAACCCGCAGCTAGACGATGACGACTTTGAAGCTGCCGTGCGAGCAGCACAAGCTGAGTACGATACGCATTCCCCGTCTGTGATTGTCGGATCTTCACGCGGCGGTGCCATCGCTTTGAACATCCGCTCTGGCAGTACGCCGCTGGTATTGCTTTGCCCGGCTTGGAAGCGTTGGGGGCACGTCACGCAGTTGAAACCGAACTCGATGATCTTGCACAGTCGACAGGATGACGTGATTCCATTTGAGGAAAGCGAAGAGCTTGTTGCCAACAGTGGCCTTCCACCTGAAACACTGGTAGAAGTCGGTAGCGACCATCGGCTGGCTGATGAGGCTTCGTTATCGGTCATGCATTGGGCTTGCAAAGTGCTAGCAGCCAACGAACAGCTCCCTTGGTCGAACGATGTCGAGTATGAAGCCGCATCGAAGGAACGCAAAGGTATGTCGCAAGAAGAGGCGACTTATATCTGCGACTCATGCGGTGAAGAGATTGTCATTCCGCTCGACCTCACTGAGGGAAGCCATCAGCAGTATGTGGAAGACTGCCCAGTATGTTGTCGGGCGAGCATTATTCATGTTGAGATTGACGAGAATGGTGGTTCGCGAGTTTGGGCCGAACCCGAGCAAGATTATGATTGCTAGCACTGTCGTTGCGATCGTTATTATCAAAAAAGTCCGTTTTATCGGAATAACCCTCACATTTTAACATCGTAGTGCCGAAAACAAACATTGACGGTGAGTTGGGTATCAAGTATTTCCCACTACCGCATTTTAGATGCGGGAAATGGTAATGCTGGTGCTGTGTTTGGCTTCGCAAATGGTGGCGGAGTTTAAGCAGCTTGTCGTGAGAGGCAGTCTTGCTTCAGCAGACTGAGTTAGCAAATTATTGCTCGCTTAGTCTCCGAATCAAGCCTGCTTCTGCACTCACCGATCCTTCAATCAATACTTTGTGTTGCTTGCAGGGTCGAAGTGATAGGGCCTCGTACAGAATGATCTGTTGGCCAAGTTCGGTTTCACCATCGCGAAGAAGGAGAGTCGCGTTGAGTCAGGACATTACAAATCGGAAACGACGTTGGCTCGCAGCCCTTATCAGCGTGGCCACGCCCAAAGCAACTTGGTTGGTACCTGCGCTGCTTGCGCCGGCCATGACAGTTGGACTTTCGAGCACCACGCTCGCACAAGCTCCCGCTGCGCCAACTGCTTACTCACAGCCACTCAATGCAGCACCGCAGGTCAACGCAGACCTGGTGATACGTTGGTTGGACACCGCTAATGAAAAAGCGACCGCGAATGACATGAAGTCAGCCGCCGGCGCTTTTGCAGAAGCTCTTCGCGGCCGCGATCTACTTGGCCAGGCGAAGGATGCTCGCGTCGAAGCACGACTAAAAGAAGTCGAAAAAACGCTGGTCAGCAAAGGCGTTAAGAAGCAGCAGATCATCGATGCGCTCAATGCGCTCGGTCCAATCGCCGCTACACCTCAAGCTAAAGCACCTGCTCCGGCAAACACCGCTCCCGCAACTATCGCACAAGTAGGTAACGCACCTGCTTTGCCGCCGTTGCCAACAAACAACGTTGCAACTCCAGCAATTCAAACGGCTGGACAGACATTGCCAAACGCTGCTGGTCAATCCAGTGCTGTTCAGCCAAGCGTGTTCTTGCCACAAAACGACCGCTCACGCACGCTACCTGCTTCGGCAGTTCAAGCGGCTGACCCGGTTGTGCCAGGTCCATCGTTGGGTGATTCTGGAAACGGCGACGAACTCTATCGTCGTGGTCTAGACTCGCTACGCAAAGGGGACAGCAAGCAAGCCCTCGAGTTGTTCCGCAAAGCGTGGCAATTCCAAGGCGAGATGGATCCACAACTCCGCAATCAACTTCGTGAGAAGCTGAGCTTGATGAGTGTTCCGAGCGAACAGGCTGAGTCGGTTACTGGCGGTACGATTCTTGATCCGATGGCACAACAGCAACTCGCTGCAACTCAACGCTTGATGAGCGAAGTGACCGGTGAAATCGCTGCTGCTGAAGCCAACCAAGAAAGCGAACCACTCGTCGTAGCAGAACGCCTACAGGCCCTGCGAACACGCGTGTCGCAAGCCGACTTGGATGGGGCTAAACGGAAGCAAATGTTGACGATCGTCGACCGCGCCATCACGGCTCATCAGATTTACATGAGCACGAACAAATCGGCGATCGACCAAAACATGCGCAATCGTCAAGTGACGGAGCACATGGCTTTGGAAGACGAAGCTCGATACAAGGTCGAACAACAAGTTGCTTCGTTGGTTGAAACCTACAACGACTTGATGGCTAAACATAGCTATGCGGAAGCGGAAGTTGTCGCCAAGCAGGTATTTGTAATCGATCCAGATTCAACAACTTCTCGATTGCTAATGGCCAACGCACGCAACGCACGCCGCAGCATGGAATATGAAGAAATCAAGACGCAAAAGGAAAATGGTTTCGTCGATGCAATGAACAACGTCGATAAGGCAGCAACGCCAATCAGCGATGATCAACTATACCAATTCCCTGATGCTCCAACGTGGAACGCGATCAGCGCAAAACGACTGAATAGAGATGTCCCTGAATCGCGTCGCGGGATGTCACCAGCCGAAACAGCGATCTGGGACAAACTGAAACAGCCGATTCTCGTCGACTTCAAGTCCCGTCCACTGGTCGAAGTGGTTCGTACGCTTTCCGACATGACCGGGATCCTGATTCACATTGACCAAGCTAGTTTGGCAGCCGAGGGCTACAGCTCTGACATGCCAATCACGCTCAGCCTGCCTTCGCAAATCTCTTTGCAAAGTGCGCTTAACCTTATTTTGAACAGTCAAAACCTCGACTTTGTGGTTCGTAACGAAGTGCTGATGATTACGTCGGCTAAGAACACCGGGCAAGCCAATACATCACGAACGTACAATGTTCGCGACTTGGTTCTCCCGATTCCAAACTTTGTGACCGACTACAACAGCGGAATGGGTGGCGCTCTACGCAGTGCTTACGAAACCATTGGCCGTGGCTTGGTCGCTCAAGCCAACCCAATGCCAGGCGTTGGACCACAAACACAACTTGCTTCGGCATCGATGGATCCGAATGCACCTGTGTTAGGACAAATGAACAACCAAGGCATGAACGGTGGTATCCCTCCTCAAGCGATGTGGGGAAGCCGCGGTGGCATGGGTCCACAGTACGGTGCCGGCAACATGGGCGGTGTTCCCGCAACCATGGCTGGCGCTACGCCATTGCAAGGTGGTGCAGTGATCGCCGACTTCGATACCCTGATGAACTTGATTCAGCAGACCATCGATCCGGACTCATGGCTACAGGCTGGTGGAACCAACACCATCAATCAGTATCCAGCTACTTTGTCGATCGTTGTTAGTGCTCCTCAAACAACGCACGAACGTATCACTGACCTTCTCGAATCACTACGCCGCTTGCAAGACTTGCAAGTGACGATCGAAGTCAAGTTCATCACCCTAAGCGATAACTTCTTCGAACGAATCGGTGTGGACTTCGACATCAAGGTCGACGACAACGTGCGTCGCTTGCCAAACGAAGATCAAGGTCCGAGCACAACCGTGGGTTTGTCGGCAGGTCTAGGTCCTAACGGTACCCCATCGTTTACGACTGACCTCGACGTAGAATTCAGTCAAGCGAACGCAGCGGTTCCACCGTTCGGAAACTTTGACCCAGGTGCTGGTGCGACTTTAGGTGTTGCGATCCTTAGCGACTTGGAGTTGTTCTTCTTCCTGAACGCTGCCCAAGGCGATACACGATCGAACGTCCTTCAAGCTCCTCGTGTAACCATGTTCGACGGTCAAACCGCTTCGATCAACGACACAGTACAAACACCGTTCGTAACCAGTCTGATTCCAGTTGTCGGTGACTTCGCAGTCGCTCAACAACCGGTTATCGTGATTCTCAACGAAGGTACTGTGCTGAACGTTCAAGCCGTTGTGTCACCAGACAAGCGATTTGTGCGAGTTACACTGAATCCAACGTTCTCACGAATTGACAAGGTCAGCACCTTTACATTCGAAGGCTCACGTACAACTCGCAATACCTCATCACGAGGTGGAACGAATGTGCTCGATCCAACTGGAACTGTGAATAACTCGGCCGATGACCAATTGGTAACTACCACTGGTACAACGGTGCAACAGCCAAGCTTTGCAACGACCAGTGTATCGACCACGGTCAGTGTTCCAGACGGTGGTACGATTCTCCTCGGTGGTATCAAGCGTATGCGTGAAGGCCGAGTAGAACGTGGCGTTCCAGTGCTCAGCAAGATCCCATACGTCAATCGCTTGTTTAAGAACACCGCGATTGGTCGCGAAACTAACACTCTTATGATGACCGTGACACCACACATCATCATCCAAGAGGAAGAAGAAGAACGCTACGGCGTCACACCATAGGCCCGTATGTGGCGGGCCACTCTCCTGGCCCACTGCGAAGAGCCGAATAAGAAAACCCGCTGGAATAACTCCCAGCGGGTTTTTTCGTTAGCACTCTTGGCTGGCTGTGAATTTTTTTCGCAGCAAACCATCCATTGCGCCATTTGCAAACCCGCACAGAATCTCGATCAATAGCTTCGATTTCTCAACCAACGAATCCAACTGGACCGATTCTTGGCTGCTGTGCAGTCCGTCGCCGCGTGGTCCAAGAGTATCGATGTTCGGCAGGCCAGCCGCAGCAAGCTTGTTGCCGTCACAAACACCACCGGTGTATTTCCACTGAACGGGTGGAAGATTCAGTTTTGCCGAGCTGCTTTCGACGGCTCGCATAAGCGATTGCTGAGCCGAATTGATGCGTTTGGGCGGCGAAGTAAAACTGCCGTGCGATTGGCAAGTAAAGCCGTCGCGAGCATTGGTTGAATTCACCAGTAAACGTAATTGCTCTTCGAACCAAGTTGCTGAATCGGCGTCGGGCGCACGAACGTTCAGTCTCGCAAACGCCGAATCCGGAACGACATTCACTGGTCCTCCTCCTTGCACCAACCCCACATTGATCGTCGTATCAGTTCTCTTGCCGTTGAGTGCATCCACTGCAACAAGGATGCGACTAAGTTCGGCGATAGCGTTGCGACCTTGCTCAAAGTTGCGCCCCGCATGAGCCGCCCTTCCGTGCACCGTAACGCTAAAATTTCCGGAACCCTTGCGTTCCGAAATCAAAGCGCCATTCGGTAACGCGGGTTCAAACAGCAAGCCGAAGTCGTACTCCGGTGCAATCGCTTTTAATATTGCTGCTGAATTCAGTGAGCCGACTTCTTCATCCGGATTGAGCAATACGGTCCAACCAAGATCCGCCGCCAAGCCAAATTTCAACAGTGCTTGCAGAGCAAAACGCAGCACCACGATGCCGCCCTTTGCATCTGCCACTCCGGGGCCGCGGAGAAGAGTCGACGATAGCTGCTCGCAAGTTTGAAACTCATGCTCCGGACCGAATACGGTGTCGTAGTGGATCATCAACAACACACGCCGTGAAGCATCGGGCTGGAAATCCCATCGAAGGATGGGTCCTGTCTTGACTTCAACAGTGTCCCCTTCGTCACCCGCTGTTTCGTATGTTGGCAATTCAATTCGCCGAAGAGTTGCGGGTGACAGTCCTGCCCAGTCACTCAACCAATTCGCAACGCCATGCAAACCCGCTAGATTTCGCGAACCGGAATTCTGATTGCACAACTCAATCAAGTCAGCAACCATCTGGCTGTGCATTGACTCAAGCCATGTGTGCGCATGCAAAATCGTTGCACTGTAATCAGTACTAGTGCCCCCAATGTCATCAGCCCTCGAGTTAGAGGACTCAGTGTTAGAGGACTCAGTGTTAGAGGACTCAGTGTTAGACGATCCAGTGTTATTGGACTCAGTTCGTGTAGAGCTCTCTCTATCTGTCTCCCCTCGCCCCGGTACTCCGGGGAGAGGGGTCGGGGGTGAGGGGTTCTTCAAAATTCCGACCTAAATTTCAGTTGAACGATACACGAACACTCGCCCCTCATCCCCGACCCTTCTCCCCGGAGTACCGGGGCGAAGGGAGCCAGTACTCGCAGAAACCAATCAACTATTAAATTATCTCATCACCCTTCCCATTATTCCCATTATTCCCATTATTCTCATCCGTCCCATCGACCTTTTCCCACCACCTCAGTCTCACCCCGCCGCCAATACCTGATCCAAAATCCTACACGCCGTCTCAATATCCACATCCGATGTAATCACAGGCGGTGGAAGAAAACGAATCCGCGTCGGATTAGCGCCGGCAACAAAACCCATCAGCCCCGCTTCATACATCGCATAGACCATTTTGGTTGCGACATCATTCGATCCATCGCCGGGTGTAAAAGCGACCATCATGCCGAGTCCGTGTGGGCCGCTGATCTTGCCCGGATATCGTTTGCAAAGCTCTTGCAACTTGTCCGCAAACACTTTGTGGCGACGCATGTTCTCGCCGTTCGGTCCAAAGCAATTTGATTTTTCCAGTTGATCGAGCACAACGAGCGCAGCCGCAATCGAGCTGCTTGCGGCTGTAAAAGTTTGACTGAGCAGTGGCCCTTTAGGTTTTAAGTCGCCACGATACAGGGTCGCGCATAACTGCGTGATCTTGCCGATCGATACGATATCAGCATATTTGTCGAGCTTAAAATGTTGAAACGCAAACGGTTCGCTCAAGCGGCTGAACGTTTGAACTTCATCAAAGATTACCAGCACATTGTCTTGCTTGGCGCGTTCAATCAGCTTTGTAAAAAACGCTTCCGAGCCTGGATAGTAACCACCTTCGCCACTGACTAACTCCAACCACAGCGCCGCGTATTTACCTGGATAGCGTTTCAGTAACTTATCGAGGGCTGCTAAAGCCCGTTGCCGCGACGCTTCACTATGCTCTGGATCTTCGGCCGGAATGTAATCAACGGCCAATGCAGTCGGTACACCGGTTCGATACTGCGGACGGTCAGTCAACTGCGCCATTGCAATCGAGCGACCGGCAAAGCAATTATCCAGTGCCAATACACGATCTGCAGGGGCACGGTTATGAAAAGCGATCTTCAACGCGTTTTCGTTCGCCATCGCGCCGCTGGTGGATAACAAACAGTGTTCAACCGATGCGCCGGATTTTCGAGCCATCCGAATCAGTCGCTCGCAAACTTCGACCGATGGCGGATGCTGCTGCAAGTTGCCTTGCATGATCGTGTCTTCGAGCGCCGCATGAATGCTTGACTGCAGTAATTGCGGATTGCTGTGCCCCATCCCGTGAACGCCGATGCCGACGATAAAGTCGAGTTTTACGCTACCGTCGGCCAGTTCAACCCACGGCCCGCGTCCAATGCCGCTTCCAAGATAAGGAAAATAGGTCGCTCCGCCTCGAGCCACCGCCAAGCGATCAAGCAACAATTTGTAATGGGCTTTCAGCTCAGGATTCGCCGGCTTTGGGCCTTCGATCTGACTCTGGGCATCTGCCAAAGCGGCTAACAGTAATTCTTCCGCTTGGCGAACGCGAGGATCGGCACGCAATTGTTCCGCGACGAGTGAAGATTTTTCCGTTTGCGAACGTGCGTGCGTGTCTGCTGAACCGTGCATCCTGAGCGAACCTTCATAGAAAACGCCGTCGAAGTCGTCGGCATAGATAGGGCCGACCCAAATTCAATCCTACTATTGTAAGGACTTTTGATAGTTCTGGGGGCCCGATTGAACAGGTGAGTTGCTGCGCAGGTTTGTAGCTGGTTTCGCGAGAAACCGGGGGCGGTAGAATTCGTCCGATTTCTCACGAAACCAGCTACCTTAACACTATCAACCTTTCGAAATTTCACCTGCAATGGCAAAGGCAATTTCCATGGCCTGTTCGTAATTCAGCCGCGGATCGCAGGTGGTGTTGTAAGCCGTGTGCAAGTCGTCTTCGGTCAAGCCGCTGGAGCCGCCGATGCACTCGGTGACGTTTTCACCGGTCAACTCAAGATGGACTCCATTCAGGCGCGAACCGCAACTGCGATGAATCGCGAACGCAGATCGAAGTTCGCCGAGCACATCGTCAAATCGCCGCGTCTTCTGTCCGGAGCTAACCGAAACAGTGTTGCCGTGCATCGGATCGCACAGCCACAAGACTTTGCACCCACTGCGTTGAACTTGCTCAATCAAGCTCGGCAATGCACCAGCGATCTGCAAGCTGCCCATGCGATGAATCAACGTGACTCGGCCAGGTTCGTTATTTGGATTCAGCAAACGGGCTAGATCACAGATTTCATCCGCGTTGGCTTTCGGTCCAACTTTGACTCCTAGCGGATTGCGGACGCCGCGCAAATATTCAATGTGAGCGCCCGTTAGAGCCCGAGTCCGTTCGCCGATCCAAGGGAAATGCGTGCCCAAGTTGTACCAGCCGCAACCGCGTACGCTCTCGCGCGTCAACGATTGTTCATAGTGCAAATGCAACGCTTCATGCGAAGTGAAAAAGTCGACTCTTCGCAGTTCCGCGATGGGAGTGGCCGAGATCGTATCAAAGAACCGCAGCGCATCGCCCATCGATTTGACGAGCTCTTGGTAGCGCTTGCACTCAGGGCTGTCCGCAACAAAATTCAACTTCCAGTTCTCAGGATGATGCAGGTCAGCAAAGCCGCCCTCACTGAGAGCTCGAATGAAGTTCAACGTAAGTGCCGATCGTTCATAACCGCGGAGCATCAATAACGGATCCGCGCGGCGATGCTCGGGCGTAAACGCAGCTCGATTGATCAAGTCACCGCGATACGACGGCAGCGAACTTCCATCGCGAGTTTCAACGTCGCTGCTTCGCGGTTTCGCATACTGGCCTGCAATACGACCGATTCGCAAGATGCGTTGCCCGCTGCCGAAAATCAGCACGAGGCTCATCTGCAACAGCACCTTCAGCTTGCTGGCAATCGATTCCGACTGGCAATCGTCGAACGACTCGGCGCAATCGCCACCTTGAAGAATCCATCCCTTGCCGCCATGCATTTCAGTTAACTGGGCCTGCAGTCGGTCTACCTCCCAGCTTGTTACGAGCGGCGGCAACTTTCGCAGAGCCGCCAGAACGTCTTGTAATTCTACTTCGTCTTCATATTTCGGCTGCTGGTTCGCTTGACACGACTTCCAAGAATCCGGAGTCCAACTGTTGGGCATTATTGCGAGAGATTTCAAAAAATGCGGTGGTTCCGCTGGTCCATGAACTGTCGCCGACTTTGGGCGATTAATTTGCACTAGCGTAATCGCATTTGGAATTGCCCGCTAGGAACCAGTAGTGCTCATGTGGATGCAAGTAGCTGGTTTCGTAAGAAACCGGATCCGAGATTCCCCACTACTTTTTCACCAAACCAGCTGCATTTTAGTAGGGGGATCCATTCAACAACAGAATGACTTTCTCATTAATTGTCGATTCGGCTTTTGCATTCATCGATTGACCCGTAGTCCGTCCGTCATCGGTGTTTCGTTGTTCAGCCGTCGCAGGCATGTTGCGGCCATTGGGGCTGAACGTGTCGCTCTCGGGTTGCTTGATGATACGCCAAACCTGCGATGCAACCTGCCCGCTCTCCTGCAATTGATTCAAGATTCGGCTGGCTTCATCGCGATTCAAGAACAGGACAAACGAATTCCCCTGTGGCGAATTAGGCATCGTCATCTGAAACCTTTGACTTGGAAACAGATTGTTTGCAGACGTGTTCGGAGACTCGGTCAGCGGAGCGGCATTTGCTGCGTCCAGCTTCCCATCGAGAGTTGAGTAGTTCGGCGACAAACCGTTGGCAGGCGATAACTGCTTCAGTCCAGGCAGCGGTTCAACAGCGATCAATTGGTTTGAAGTAACGATGCTTTGGAAAAACTCGGGCGAGCTCGCCGCTTCGGGCTTGATCGCTGCCATCAATAGGCCTTCAGTACCACTGGCTTGTTGATTACTACCAGCTTGCAGGTTCTCAGTACTTTGCAGTCTGTTATTTCCAAAAGCAAGTTGGTCGAGGCGGTATGCGTTTTCTCCGTTCGCAAGCGATGACTGGGTTTCTTCGTCCATCCAACTTTGGCTGCGAGCGAAATAGACTCCCGGTGCGGGGATGTCGCTGGTTTCCTTTTGTGATTTATCTTTTGCATACTCGTTCGCTCCAGAAATTTTTTTCTCGGATAACGCAAGACTTTGCGGATCACTCGCGAGGCCCGCGCGAGGCAGTTCTGCAACGGGTGCGTTGGCTCGCAAGTTTCCCTTCAATGCTGAACCCATCTTGGCGCCACTGTCCAATCCTCCGTCCAAACCGCCTCCTCCCACACCGTCGAGCGATTCTCTTGGCGGCATTGGCTGGGAAGGGGCCGCGGCCGAGAATAATTCGACTTTCATCTGCGAGTCGTCGCTATCCGTGGCCAGCGATTCTTCACCATGCAACCTGATAGGATCGGCTTCCATCTGTGGCAACGCTCTTCTTGCAAGCGGCGCAGGTTCACTGCGATCTCTTAAACCTACTGTATTTTGGTCTTCGCCTCCCCTTGGTGCATCAAACGGCATGGAACGGCCTAAAGCTTCGCCACTATTTGGACTCGATTCAAGAAGATCCGAACTCGTGACGTGCTCCGATTCGCGAGCGTTGAATTCCAGGTTTGCTGCCGATGGAGCTGTATTCCGATCAAGATTTGCAACCTGCATGCCTGTAGATGGCCAATAAAAATAGCCCAAGCCAGTAACCAGCAAAATGCTTGCTGCCGTTGCAATCCAGCCAAGTACTGAGCGAGAATTCCGGTTTGAATTCAAGTTCTGATAGACTCGCGGCTCTTCGACTTCAGACATTAAACGGGGTACATCGTTAAAGTCTTCAAGCTCTCCATCAGAATCGTTTTCAATCCCAACGTTCCGAACTTCACGGTCAACTTTATCACCTTCAATGTCACTATCTGCTTCATCGATACTGCCGGGTAACTCAGATGGAATAACAAACTTTAAATCTCGTCTTGACGATCGCGGCAACTTTGCAACCATTGAGCGAATACGCTGCAAATCTTCCAAAGTAGCTTGCGCAGCAGGATCCACCGCCAGCCGTTGTTCGACAACCAGTCGCTGTTCATCGGTCAGCTCATCGTCGAGATAAGCCGACAACCATTCTTCTTGATATTCCTCGTTCATTCTATCGTCACAGTCTGTTTAGCCTCGGGCTCCCAAATTTCCAATGCGTTGTCCTAAGATCGCTTTCAATTCCAATCGCGCACGATGCAGTCGACTACGCACGGTTCCAACGGGAATCTCTAGTGTTTCGGCAATTGCTTCGTAATCCATACCGTCAAAGTCACGTAGCAACACAACAGTTCGACGCTCGATGTCCAACATCGCGATCGCTTGTCGCACCTGCATTTGCATCTCGCTCAACTCAAGGGCTTCTTCGGCATCGACAGTCGATCCCACGGAGTCCATCGCGACATCAAAACCCTCTCGCGACAGTTGGCTTTCAACTCGTTTTCGACGACGTTGACTGACTAGCAAATTCATCGCAACGCGACACAACCAGGTATAAAACTGACTTTGTCCTGAAAATAAATGCAGTTTGCGGTAGGCCCGAGCAAAGGTCTCTTGTGCCATGTCTTCAGCCTCATGGTGGCTTCCGCAGGCGTGAGCGAGCAACCCCATCAGCCGCCGCTGGTATCGTTCAACCAACTCGGCATAGGCAGCAGAATCGCCATCCAAAACCCGTTCTATCGCAGCCTGATCATCGCTCAGCATAGGTTTCCGAGAGAAAAAGACGCCAGTTCGTGAATTTCAGTTCCAAAATTCTCATTCTATCCGAATGATTACTTTGTGGGGACTAAGGTGTGTTTACCTCTGTGACTTTTGGGGGTCGAATAATAACAAAATGGAATTGTCAAATTGCCTATGGACGGAAAAACGCCATTTTCGTCAGCAACAAGTCGTTGGTGCGAGCCGTCGGCTCAGGGTGAGCCGATGGCGCTGGCCGCGGGTTTCGAAGGATAAACCATCATGATATGTTGCGATCCAATGCCATTAACTCTGCCCGACACATTGTGTTGGAACGACAGCCTTTCATGAACGATTATTCCTTCGAAACCCGCGGCTAGTGCCGTCGGCTCACTTCGCCCCGCAGCTAACTAACGCCGTCGGCTCACTTCCCGCAGCTAGTGCTGGCAGGGGACTATACAACCAACAATTGCCGTTACGTCAGCAGTCTCCTTTTTGTGAAACGAACACCGATGAAACTATGTAATGATCCTGTACATTGTAAGTACATCAGATATTGGATGTGGGTCACCCTCGCAATCCTTCTATTTCCTGAAGACTGCATGGCACAATCCGATGAGAAGCCAGTTAAGAAGCCCGCAGCCGATTCTGCCGAGTGGCAATTCATCGACAACGATCAAATCAAAGTCGGTGTAAAACGTACATCAGGTGCCGCCATTGGCTGGATGTCGCTCAGCGGATCTGACAGGAATTTGGTCAATCACTTTGATCGCGGCCGGTTGGTCCAACAGTCGTACTACGGCAACGCCGACGGATCGCTTTGGGACAAGCAACCTTGGAATTGGAACCCTGTCCAAGGCGGACACTACAAAGGCCAAGGCGCGCCCGTCACTGAACTAAAAGTCGATCAGCAAACACTGTACGCCAAGTCGACGCCACTGCACTGGGCCACCGGCGAAGTGCTCAGCGATTGCACCATGGAGCAGACCATCAAGCTAACCGATACCGTCGCGCATGTTCACTATGTATTTTCTTACAAGGGCCAACAGCAACACGCCGAGCGCGATCAAGAAATCCCGGCCGTATTCCTCGAACCCGAATTCAAGCACTTGGTTGTTTACTCTGGCGACCAACCTTGGGGCAAGGGAATGCCTGACGGAAAGCTCGACGAAAGGACGGAACGCACCATTCCCGGTTGGCCGAACGAGCACCGTAAGATCACTGAACACTGGGCGGCATACGTAGATGACACTGGCTTCGGCCTTGGTGCCTATGTCCCGGTAGCCAACGATTTAACATGCTATCGATTTGGCGATGGAAAGCGCGAGCACGGGGCGTGTTCGTACTTCGCCCCGCTAACTCGCTTCGCCATCAAACCCGGCTTTGTGTGGGAGTACGATGTGTATTTAACCGTCGGTCGCGAAGCAGAAATTCGTCAACGTTTTTACGAACTGACAAAGTGAAGAAGTCCTGGTGCTTTGTCCAGCTTTAATTTGGGGGTCGTAGATGTGAGCCGTCGGCGCTAGCTAGCCGCGGGTGAACGAAGTACTTGACTCGACGTGACTAATTATCAATCTAAGACCAACGGTTTGCGGTCGACAGATTAACGTTGGACAAACTTTTAA
The DNA here is from genome assembly GCA_031412515.1 of Planctomycetia bacterium. Lineage (GTDB taxonomy): Bacteria > Planctomycetota > Planctomycetia > Pirellulales > Pirellulaceae > Aureliella. The sequence goes on from JANODD010000167.1 coordinate 51,714, forward strand.
TCTTGCACGACAACCACTTCGTTCACCCGCGGCTAGCGCCGTCGGCTCACTGATGCTGATCCTAAAATTAAAGTTGGACAATGCACTAGTTGCCCGAAGTCACTACTTCTTTTTCGTTTGGTCCAGGTCATACATGGCAAGGTGACGGTAGTACACTTCCAGGCAATAAATGTTCAAGCAAGTGGTGTAAAGCCGGCCGCCAGACGTTCCAAATTGGTCTTTGTCCGGACTCCAACTGCCAGCTTCCTTACCACCGCGAACCTGCGCCGCTGGCAGGACTTTCTTCATCGCCCCATTCCACTCTTCCCAATCTTTACCACCGATATGATGGAGCACCTGAGTCGCGTAGTACCAGTAGTAAACGCTGCTCATTTCTTCATCTTTTCGCGGTTTGTTTGGCAGAAGATCATCCCGGATGGCGAGCATCAGCGCTGGCTCAGTTCGAGGCCAACCTAAATAGATTCGACAGAGCAAACCTTCGGCGGTCATGCTGAGCGAAGGAGGGTCAAACTCTTTATAGGCATAGCGTGAACCTTCACCATGTTGGACACTGTCCAGGAATGTGCCAACACTTCGGAAAATATTCTCATCTACTTCGAGCTCTACCATTTTCCCGGTCACAAACGCCATGAGGAACCAACCCGTGACCGATAGATCGGCGTCGATGCGAGGGTCATAGCGCCAACCTTTCAGCTTGCTCTGCGACCACTCCGCGAACTTCAATGCATTCTGAGCGGCAATCTTGAATTTCGAATCGCCAGTCATTCCATAAGCTTCACAGATCGTGATCGTAGCAATGGCTTGAGCATACATCTGTTGTCGCGATGGTTCTCTGCCAGCAAAGAAGCCCTCGTTATCTTGCCGCTTAAGCAGATAGGCCAAACCGAGTCGAACGTTGTCTTTGTACTTGCCGTCTTTGGGCGTGTTGCCATCGCCCAAAAACGCGTTAAGAGCCAATGCGGTAGCGGCAGTGCGATTCTCGTTCGCCCCGCCATCTTCATAAGGTCCTATCAAGCTCCAACTGCCATCGCTCATTTGATTTTTTGCCAGCCATTCCAAACCGAGATCGACGGCTTCGATGGTTTGCCCATTGCCACCAAATTTTTTGATCAAATCACCACGCAGATTTCCACCGCGACCTGAGAGTCCATTCGAAATTCCGCTGGGCAAACTCTTGAGCGATTCGCTGACCGCGGCAGTAGTCGTCGAAGGTAACGGGCTGATCTCGGGCAGCTTGATGTTCTCAAGCAGCGTATTTGTATTGACAACCTGCGTTGGCTCGACGACCTCTGGAGTCGGATCGATCGAGTCTGTCGGTGACGCGGCGCTATCAAGATCAAATTGTTCCTGTCCATCACCTTCGCCGGCCGAGTCGCCAAAGTACAGTGTCATCGGTCCATCAATGATCCGAGTCAACGGTATCAGAGCGAGGATCATGAGCATCGTCAAATGCACAATAAAGCTGACCAGCCAAGCGGGCGTACGGGGCTTATCTGGCAACTCCGGTTCCATTAGTTCTTTGGCAGCCGGCACAATTCGCTTGCTCCAGGGCCAGCCATTGGCCCACTCCCCGGACCAGCTGCCGGGCCTGCGAATCGGTTTCTTGACAGTCGACCAAGTTAGCGGCTGAGCCTCAGTCGAGCTCGGCAGTGCAACGGACTTTGTCGCAGTGGACGGTTGTGGAACCGGAAGGCTGATACTTGGTGGAGGCGGAACCGATGGATGGACAGGCATCGGTGGAGGTGGCGGCACAATCATCGGCGGCTTGGGCGGAGCCACTGGAGGAGGAGCAGATCGAGTTGGGTTGAAATCGTTCACTTTGTGCCTCTGCCCCAAACTTGACAGTAAGAAAACCGCCTCGCGAAGAGTTTTTAAATGCCTTCAGCAACTGCTGATTGAAGCAGTTTTGCACTCTTCCAACGGTAACATCGGCTATAAAAACGGGCGACTAATTGCTAAAGGGGGCAAAGACGCGTGCAGAATCACACTTCCCCCTTTGAATTATAACGCACGCAGCCAAGTTCTGCACATTTTCCAGTGTAGAACATTTGTTCTCAAATGTTCATTGGCCCGCACCCAGCTGTGGCCGGTTTCTGCACATTATCCGGACACTAGCGAGAGCGTCCTGCTTAGGAATGAACTTTAAAACGTGGATTTACAGGTGATTTATCAGCCGGAAGGCGTTAGCCTCCGGTTCAATACACAACCGGAGGCTAACGCCTTCCGGCTGATAAGACTATACCACCATAATGACCAGCTTCAGTTCAAACTCCTAAGCGGGACGCTCTCTAGCGCGTTCCGGCTGATAGGACCATCGATTTGCCAAGTCTACTTTCACTACCGAATCCGTGAAACCCGCTGCGCCTGGATGTGAGCCGCCTGAAGCTGCGGCAAGTAGCCCCGCAAGCCGTTGATACCTACCGCTTGATTGCGGTATCGATCAAGATTCAGCCCAGCAATGGGCGATACATACGCCACCACGTCGCCGGTGTCGTTTGTCAATGCATGAGTCGGCTGATCCGGTCCCGCTGCATGGACTGGGACAAGCCAGCCTGTGGCTTCATAATTAGCCGCAGGAGCTTGGGGCGAATTGGGCAATGAAAGACTCTGCGTTGCTGCATTGAAAATTGCTGATTGCGCTGGAACACCCTGCATTGGAGCTGCTCCGGTAACTTGTTGAGTCCGAACGGAAACATTTTGAAAGGCGTCAATGCGATCGAGTAACAAACGAGCTTGACCACGGTCGATGGCAGTCGGGCCGTGTTCGATGAAGTAACGAGCGCGTTCCGCAAGCGGAGCTAGATTCCACGGTCCATTTGAAGACGCAACCGCATTGTTCAAAGCCAACTGCAACTCGCCCACATCCGCTGCGCTGGTAACAACGTTAAGCGCGATGCTTGCTGAAGTTGGTAAAGTGCCCGATGAACCTTCGGCTAGTCCATACCAATTCACGTTCGACCTGGGGTCCGCTTGCGCCGTGTTCGCAGGTTGCATTTCATTTCGCTCATATCCTGCCGTATTGACGCCACCGCCGGTAGCAACGTTTTGTAAATTGTCCGAGCTTGCCAATAGAACGCCTGGTGAATTGGGCGAGTTATTGTCGCGGCGAGCTGCCAACGATTCGAGCTCGCTTTCGGGGGCACCCAATCGAGCATCGCGGATGCTCCTGGGGTCGCGCCATTCACGCTGTCTTTTAGCTACAGAATGCAATTCACTCGTCACTGCTTTGTTCTGGGATGGGCTTTGTATTTGGTTTTGTAGCTCTCTTTCGTCCAGCGTTTTTTGCGGTTCACCTGCCATTGAGAGACTAAATGGATCATTCATCAACGGATCAGCGACAGGTCTTCGTGGTACCTTCGTTGCCTGCCCACGATCGCGACCGCTAAGTTTATCCAAGAAAGGTGTCCGCACCCCCTGTTCATTCATTTCAAACGCATACCACCCATCCCATTCGTTCCGTGGCGTATGCTTCCAGCTTGCGTTCTGCCTGTCCGAATTCCCAGAATTAGTCTTTGTCGTTTTTATTAACTCTTTGTCACCGTCCCGCCCCCCACCCGCAGGCCGCTCAAAACTGGCCGACTGCACCACCCCTCTCTCAACTTTATTCTTCTTAGGCTCTACAATGCTCGCTTCTTTCCGCGTTGCTTGATCTTTCGCGGACCCTGGTTCAACGTCTTTCGCCATAACCATCGATTCGCTTGGCTCAGCTGTTGGCTTCACCGAGGGCGCAGACTTCGAAACCGCAGCCTGTTCAATCCATCGAAATTCACCAGCCGGTGGTGAGACTTTATACCAAAGGGCTTCGCGATCGTCGGTCTCGCTTTTGATCGTAGCTTCGCCGAGCAGCGTGAGTTGTTCTCCGACTTTCAATTGCACTTGCCATCGATACTGCTTGGCAGAACCCAGTTCAGTCCCGATCCAGCTTACGGAGTTCGCATCGGTGATTTCAATAACACGTCCGCCGGGTAACAGGTAAGCCTGCGAGGCTGGCACCCAACTGAAACTTCCTTGTGGCGGCCGGACACCTAACCAACCGTTGTCGGTGCGATGATAGACTTCTAAAACCGTTCCTCGCTGCGCATCTCCGGTCGGATAAAAATCGCTCGAAGGCCCTGCGTAAAGCCTAGCCTCTTCGACGGCCACATAGACCGCTTCAGGCTGTTTCTTTGGCTCTTGATCAGCGCCAGCAGCGTGGGCTGCGTTCAAGCTGAGCACAAACACAAGTAACAGATTGAAGCAATGAAATAAGAAGCGATTGTAGATTTGAGCGTCCATGCGTTCGCGAATCCCGCAGCGATGTGTATTTCAGTGAACGGAATTTCCTCCACCGCCATGCTGATTACAAGATTTCCCCCAAAGCAACAAGATCTACTTGCCGCTAGCATTGAGTGTCGAACAACTGTTTCAATTGTTACAGTCACCTAGCATCGCAAATGGTATACTTTAGAAGGATGTATCCATCATCAGTTCCGTGGCATTCTGACGTTAAGTCTGAGGGGTGTATATGAATCTTGAACTCGAGATTCCGTCTGAGCTTGAGCAGAAATTGAAGCTTCGTGCCTCAGTAGCAGGAAAAGATGTTACGACCTTTGTGATCGACACGCTAAAGGAAGAGCTTTCACAGAACGAGAATTCGACAAATCCGAGACTCTTTAACAGTTCGTTTTCATCCTGGTTGTCCAACTGGTGAATGCGAGCACCTAAGACTACCCACTTCGTGGATGATTCGCGAGAATCGATTTACGAAGGATGCGGTGAATGAGGGTTGTTGTCGACACAAACGTTTTGCTTCGACTTTTTCAGGCGAATCATCCCCACACTTCGATAGCAGAGGCGGCGGTCAATACGTTAATCAAAAATGGTCACTCG